>JAKASC010000047.1 GCA_021828245.1 Acidobacteriota bacterium | reverse complement strand
CCTTGGTGAGGCCACTCGAGGAGGTAATGGTGATTTTCTGCTCCTGGCCCGTTCCTTTGTCCTTGGCCGAGACGTTCAGGATGCCGTTGGCGTCAATGTCAAAAGTGACCTCGATCTGCGGCAGCCCGCGCGGAGCCGGTGGAATACCGACCAGATGGAACTTGCCGAGCGTCCGGTTGTCCTTGGCCATCGGCCGTTCGCCTTGCAAAACGTGGATTTCCACCGACGTCTGATTGTCGGCCGCCGTTGAGAAGATCTCCGACTTGCGCGTTGGAATTGTTGTGTTGCGTGGAATCAAAGGCGTCATCACGCCGCCCAGCGTTTCCACGCCGAGCGTGAGCGGGGTCACGTCCAGCAGCAGCAGGTCCTTCACTTCTCCGCCCAACACACCGGCCTGCACCGCCGCCCCCACCGCCACAACTTCGTCCGGATTGACGCCCTTGTGCGGCTCCTTGCCCCCGAACAGGTTCTTCACAATCTCCTGAATGCGCGGAATGCGCGTCGAGCCGCCCACCAGAACCACTTCATTGATTTTCTCGGGCCCGAGCCCCGCGTCCTGAAGCGCCTGCTTCACCGGCCCCACCGAGCGTTGGAAAATGTCCTCGCACATCTGCTCAAAGCGCGCCCGTGTCAGCTTCATGCTGAGGTGCTTGGGACCGGAAGCGTCCGCGGTGATGAACGGCAGATTGATTTCAGTTTCGAGCACCGTCGAAAGCTCGCACTTGGCCTTTTCGGCAGCTTCTTTGAGCCGCTGCAAGGCCATGCGATCCTTCGAGAGATCAATGCCCTGGTCCTTGCGGAATTCCTCCACAATCCAGTCCATGATGCGTTTGTCAATGTCGTCGCCGCCTAGATGCGTGTCGCCGTTGGTGGATTTCACTTCCACCACGCCTTCGCCGACTTCCAGGATCGAGATGTCAAACGTGCCGCCGCCAAAGTCATACACGGCAATCGTCTCGTCTTTCTTTTTGTCGAGCCCGTAAGCGAGCGCTGCCGCGGTCGGTTCGTTGACGATGCGCAGCACCTCCAGCCCGGCAATCCGCCCCGCGTCCTTGGTCGCCTGCCGCTGCGCGTCGTTGAAATAAGCCGGAACCGTGATGACCGCCTGCGTGACCTTCTGGCCAAGGTACTGCTCGGCGGCGTCCTTCATCTTCTGCAAAATCATGGCGGAGATTTCCGGTGGAGAATAACTCTTGCCCAGCGCCTCAACCCGCGCGTCGCCGCTCGGCCCCTCCACCACCTTGTAGGGAACCATCTTGATTTCATTTTGTACTTCGCTGTAGCGACGCCCCATGAAGCGCTTAATGGAATAAATGGTGTTTTCGGGGTTCGTAATCGCTTGGCGCTTCGCGACTTGACCGACCAGTCGTTCTCCAGATTTCGTAAACGCCACGACCGAAGGCGTGGTCCGACCACCCTCCGGATTCGTGATGACCGTGGGCGTCCCGCCTTCCATCACGGCCACCACCGAGTTCGTCGTCCCTAAGTCAATGCCGATAATCTTCCCCATGATTTCTTCCTCCTCAACGGTTCAGTGGAGCTCCTTCAACCCCACCGGGAAGCTAGCCCCGACTCCATTAGCATTGGATGCAGGCCGCCACCAATTTAGCTCACTCCTATAATGAAGGTTTAGTGCATCATTGTCAATATCCAAACACGAAAATTCTCAAGTCTGCATGCCGGCCCCTGCCGAAAAGCATTGTGCTCAGCCAGAAAAGGGCGAAACCCCAGCCTCGGATGGCCTCGCGTCCCGGTTGGGCATGCCGCATTGACGGTCTTAAGCTATGAGGAAGTAGGCTGGAGTCAAGAGCATCCTTGACGGGCGCTAAACCGCCGCCTATCCGCGTAATCCTTGGCTCCTTCTGCTGTAGCAAGCCTAAGCCGTGGCAGGCGCTGGAGATGTCCTGATCGAGTCCCGCCTCAGTTTGGCTGGGGAGTGCCGCGCAGCATATGGACCAAGTCAATCAAGGTTTCGCCGGCCTCGCGTTTGAGGGCGACGATTTTCTCCTCGTCCCGATGTTTGATTTCGAAAACGGTTTTGCCATCGTGGTCGCGCGGCGTGAACTTGGTCACTTCGTCACCGATCTGTTGCCGGTAATACTTTTCGACCTCATCGAGCGAATCGGCGGTTTCAAACTTGGCAACCACCAGGCGCATGTCTTTGCCGCTCGGAAGGCCAAAACTCAACTCCACGCTTTTGGAGTCGTGGTTCTCAAGCCGTCTCGCTCCGGGATAAATCGGCAAGCCGAGCGCCGCTTCCCCCACGCGCTCGCCTTTATTCACCTCAAGTGTTCCGGCGGGCGTACGGATGGTTACTTGCTTTTCGCCGTTCTCTCGGCTGACGCGGATCATGCTGTGGGAAAGAAATTGAACGCCCACCCAGATGGCCAGTACGGCGACGGTCACGATCAGTGCCAAAATAGCCAGAACGATCGCCAAGGAGTGATGACCCTGGCGCGGCGGCACAGGCGGTGCTGGTGGTAAAGGTGAGGATAAACGCGGCGGTTGAGGTTCACTGGCCATGGTCAAAGCCCTCCTCTCTGGCATATACGCAGACGGGCTGTCGTTGGTTCAGCCATTATCACCCGCCCTCTTGAATGACCGCCCAAATCCCGAGGCCCGAAAAGCAGGGCCTTCTGCAGCCAATTTCTCTTCTCGCCACCATCATCATCCCGATACCCTCAGTACAATTCGAGCCCAGCACGGTCTGGCTTGAAAAGAGCAGATAAGTTCGTGTAGGATGGGCCGAACTAACATGGGTCTTGGTGCCGCGAGTGAGGGGGGGGAGAAAAGATAATGTGGATAAATGAGCAAGTCCTCAGGGACGCCAAAATTCGGCCAGACTCGAACAATGAATTCATCCTCCAGATTTGGGGTGATGTACACACCTACGACGTCCTCCTGAGGCTCGGCGGCAGCCTCCAAGAGAAGGCGAAGGTACTCCAGCGGTTATTGATGAACGTCGGATCGTGGGTCACCAGCCATCCTCCCCATGAAAGCAAGCCGGGCAGCCAAACTAACCTCAAGCGATGGGAGGCGATGAAGTATCTGGCGGAGCAGGCCGGCACGGAGGCCGGGCGCGTAGGAATAAAGACCTTGACGGGCCCGGCTGATCCCAAGTCCATTTCCGATACGAACAGGAGCTACTGGCTGGAACTGCTTGATCCCTACCATCGGCCCGGCTACGACTTGGCAGACGAATTCCAAGATTGGATGGAAAATGGCCAGGCGAAACAAAATAGGACGAGCTTTTGGGATTATCTCGGCGTGCCTGCGGCGGACACGGACCAGGTGGCCTACTTGAAGGATATAGAAGCAAAGAGGTACCAACTGACTTTTAAGGGAAACGTGCTTCAGTATGTGCTCGACGAGCTGCCTTTTTCGACGGAGAACCATAGCACCGCGTTTTCGGGCAGGGGCTGGGCGATATTTGTGGTGGACCTGGAGGGAAACCTGTATGCCCACTCGCACACAGTGGGCAAGTTTCATCATTCTTCGTTCCTCAGCGGGCGGCCAGTCCAGGCAGCAGGAGAGATGGTGGTGCAGGACGGGACCCTGAAGGTGGTGACTTGCAAAAGCGGCCATTATGCGCCGACGTGGGCCGAGATGAAACAGTTCGTACAGCTGTTCCCCCAGATCCCTGGAAACGCCATTATTCTTCCCGTGTTCCCCGCCAGGAGTGAACCTGCGCAATATTACCGGATTTCGGACTTTCGGACGGCTGGGAACCCTGCGGCTTTGTCGCGGAAAGCTCTTTCACGGGAAGAAGTCCAGCGGGTGATTCCAACCTTCGCGCAGCAGGCTGACGCTCCGGCGCCTCTCCCAAGGGCCGCAATGGATGCGGCGCTGGCCCCGAGCCCGCCGCCGGGGTACGGGCCAGGCTACGCCAACAATCCGTATGCGAACGTGGGGACTCCTTATGCGAATACCAGCACCCCCTATGCGAATAACGGCAGTCCTTATGCGAACGAGCGCCTTCCTTATGTGAACACCGCGCGCCGTTATAAATAAACGGTAGAGGACCTGGGAAGTTGCCGGTGTAGCCGGGGTGGGGGAAGAAGGAATGTCCAATGCAGCACCGAAGGCTCGGTCGCAGTGACGTAAAAGTTTCCGCCGTCGGACTCGGTTGCATGGGCATGTCGGAGTTTTACGGCCCGCGCGACGACGGCGAATCGCTGCAGGTGATCCATCGGGCGCTCGACTTGGGCGTCAATTTCCTGGACACGGCGGACGTTTACGGCAACGGGCGGAATGAGCAACTGGTCGGTCGTGCCCTGAAAGGTCGGCGCGACCAGGCGCTCCTGGCCACCAAGTTCGGTAATGTGCGCGACACGGCCGGAAATTTCCTGGCCATTAACGGCCGGCCGGAATATGTCCGCCAGGCCTGTGACGCCAGCTTGAGGCGCCTCGGCGTGGAGCACATTGACCTTTATTACCAGCACCGCGTGGACCCTACGGTGCCGATTGAAGAAACCGTCGGGGCCATGGCACGGCTGGTGGAAGAAGGCAAGGTGCGCTTCCTGGGCCTTTCCGAAGCTGCGCCCGCCACCCTCCGCCGCGCGCACAAGACGCATCCCATCTCCGCGCTCCAAACTGAATACTCGCTCTGGAGCCGCGACCCGGAAACCGAAATTCTTTCAACTTGCCGGGAACTGGGCATCACCTTTGTGGCATACAGCCCGCTGGGGCGCGGCTTTTTGAGCGGCAAAATCAAGTCTCCCGATGACCTCGCCCCCGACGACTGGCGGCGGATGAACCCACGCTTTCAGGGTGCAAATTTTCAGAAGAACCTCGACTTGGTGCGGCGGGTAGAAGCGATGGCCCGCGAAAAGGGCGTGACACCGGCGCAACTGGCGCTCGCCTGGGTGCTCGCGCAGGGTCAAGACATTGTGCCGATTCCCGGCGCCAGCCGCATCTCGCACTTGGAAGAAAATATCGCCGCAGCCGAAATCGCACTTTCACGCGACGACCTGGCGCGCCTGGATGAAATCCTGCCGCTCGGCGCAGCCGCCGGCCAACGCTATCCCGAAGGCGGAATGAAAGTGGTGAATAGGTGAAAACATAACAGGCCGGTGTCAGGGAGCGAGCCGGCGAACGAGGCGCTGACAATGAAAACGAAAAGCAAGTCGAAGGCAGACCGCCGGACGGGGCCCGCCGCCGAACGCGCTCGGTGCGGCTTATGTGGCAAGAGGGGCAAGCTGATGAAGACCGAGTGCTGTGGCGAGTGGATTTGCGATGATGAGGACGAATACGTCATCTTTTCCTATGCCCGGAACAGTTGCCACCGTAACCATCGCCGGCTCACTCTGTGCGGCTACCATCACGCAGAAGAGCACAAAGGCGACTGGCAGAATTGCAAGCGGTGCAAGGAGAGCTTTGAAACCGAGATGTACGTCTGGTACGGAACGAACGAATATAACTTTGTGAAGCTCGAGAACCCTCCGGCCTACGAACCCACTCGATGCGCCACGTGCCACCGCGTCATTCGACTGTCCGAAGACGCGTACTCGACTTTAGGCGAAAATTATTTTTGCGAGGAGTGCACCGCGCAGGAAATTTCCCGCCGGAGTACCGAGCCACGACGGATGTGAGCCGTCCGGGCAGCCTGACGAATTGCCCAGGCCGCGCAGATGTGAGCCGGCCTAAATTTCTCCCAAGCTCTGCTCGAGCGTGGCGGCGTCGAGAGTGGCCAGAATCTCTGCAAAGCGTTGGCTCTTGACCACGGTGATGGGCGCAAACAGGTCGGCTTGGCGGAGCACAATCGCGCGCAAGCGTGCCAGCTCCAGCAGGGCCAGAAAGAGCGCAATCAGCGCCTGCCGCCACGTGTAGCCGCCAACCAGAACCTCCAGCGTGACCGGTCCGGCACGCTCGCTGAGCACGCGCTCGACGTGCTCGAGCATCCTCCGCACCGTGACTTCCTCCCGCTTAATCTCAAGCGGCGGCCGTTTCTGGGCGCGCTCCAGAATCTCGCGAAAAGCCGAAATCAGGTCAAACACAGAAACCGCCAAGCCCGGCTCATCGTCGGCCTCCTGAAATTCGCTGATCCCCGAACGCGTCCAGGTGGCATCCTCCACGGTGCGCTTGGATTGCAGCATCTCCGCGGCGTTTTTGAACTGCTCATGCTCAAGCAGGCGCTGCACCAGTTCGGTGCGCGGGTCTTCCTGCTCTTCCGGCGGCGCGGAAGGGTCCGGCGGCAGCAGCATCTTCGACTTGATATAAATCAAGGTTGCCGCCATCAGAATGAATTCGCCCGCCAAGTCAATGTTCAGTTCTTCCATCATGCGAAGGTAATCGAGATACTGGCGCGTGATGCGAGCGATGGGGATGTCATAAATATTGATCTGCTGCTGGCGAATGAGGTCGAGCAAAAGATCGAGGGGACCTTCGTAAACCTCAAGCTTGATGGTCGGCGGAAGCGTGAGGGCCCGCGTCACGCGTTTCGCCGGCTCGGCTGCACCGGTCGGGGTCGCGGCGGGAAATGAGGGAGCGGGAATGGAATCGTCGGACATTTATGCCAGCTTCATGGCCTTGCGAACTTCCGTCATCGTCGCCTGCGCCACCGATCGCGCCTTCTGCGTGCCCTCTTCAAGAATCGTCCAGACCTTCTGCGGCTCCTGTTCGTAAGCCTTGCGGCGCTCCTGAATGGGCTTGAGGCGCGCGTTGACGTTCTTTGCCAAAATTGCCTTGCACTCCAGACAGCCGATTTCCGCCGTGCGGCACTCTCGGTTGATGCGCTCAATCTCCGCCGGCGTCGAGAATACCTTGTGCAGATCGAAGACCGGACACACGTCGGGATTGCCGGGGTCGGTCCGGCGCTTGCGCGCTGGGTCGGTAATCATCGTGGCCAATTTTTGGGAAACCACCGAAGGCGGATCAGAAAGATAAATCGCGTTGTGGTAGCTCTTCGACATCTTGCGGCCATCAGTGCCGGGGAGGCGAGGCGCGTGCGTCAGCCGATCCGCCGGCTCCGGGAAGATGGGGCCGTAAAAGTTATTGAACCGCCGCGCAATTTCGCGCGTCAACTCGACGTGCGCCACCTGGTCTTCTCCAACGGGTACGAAGTCGGCCTTGTACATCAGGATATCCGCCGCCTGCAGCACCGGATAGCCGAGAAAGCCGTAGGTGTGGAGGTCCTTATCGCGGACGTTTTCGAGTTGTTCTTTATAGGTCGGCACGCGCTCCAGCCAGCCGAGCGGGGTAATCATCGAGAACAAGAGACACAGCTCGGCGTGCTCCGGCAACCGCGATTGGATGAACAACGTTGACTTTTCGGGGTCGAGGCCGGCGGCCAGCCAATCCGTCACCATTTCCTGAATGTTCGATTGCAGCCCCGAGGTGTCGGCGTAATCGGTGGTCAGCATGTGCCAATCGGCGACAAAGTAGAAGCAGTCGCTGTTGGAGTGGCCGGCCCACGCATTCTGGAAAGTGATCCAATTCTGGAGCGCCCCGACCAGGTTGCCGAGGTGCAACTTGCCGGTGGGTCGCATGCCGCTCAGCACGCGGGGCCGTTGGGTTTCAGCATTCATAAGTTGAGGAAAGCCTTGCTGCGCGCAGGATGCCTCCGGTCTCCGCGCCAATCCCCTCGCTGCATCTTAGCACAGGCGAGCATCATTCGCCGACGGTAAAAAACCGGCAAACCCCCGTCACTAAAGCCTCCGTCCCATGTTGCGCCCCTGACGATGGCGACCGATGCGCCCGCCGACCTCGCAGGCAATTCTTATCCAACGGTTTTTTTGCGTGCCAAGTTGACCCGATTCAGTGTAGAAATAAAGACTGAAAAAGCGGTTGCAGATGAGAAGTTTCGATGGAGCTTATCCCGATCCAAGACTTTAATTCCGAGATTAGCCTTTCGGATTACGCGCAGCTTGAGGCAGGCAACATCTTGTTTTACCACGGCGTGCCGATTGAGTTTTCTCAAGACGACCTCCAGTTCCTGCTGTCGCAGCGGCTGACGGAGGCGCCGTATCACAAGAACATCGCATATCGGCCGGCCGAGGACAGTCTGACGGGAACGGCGCGCGGCAGTGACGCGGAGCGGCTGCGGCGGCTGATGCGCTCATTCTCCGAGCAGAGCGCGCGCTTGTTGGCGCGGCTTTTAGCGCGGTACGCGGCAAGTTGGCGGCTCGATTACGCGAGTTTCCGCCCCTGCGAGGAGGAAGGTCGGCCTCTGCGTCTTCACGCGCGTAACGACCTGCTGCACTTTGATGCTTTTCCGACGCGCCCCACCGGCGGAGACCGCATTTTGCGCTTTTTCGTCAATCTCAACCCGGAGAAGTCCCGCGTCTGGGTCACCACCGATCCCTTCCCCACCTTGGCGGAGCGGTTTGCCGAGGCGGCGGGCCTCGTCCGGTCGGCCCGGCACGCCCAGTCGCCGGTCAGGCGGCTTGCCCGCCAATGGGGATTGCCCGGCGCCCGCCGCGCCCCCTATGACGCCATCATGCACCGCTTCCATAATTTCTTAAAGGAGAATGCGGGCTTTCAGCAAACTTGCCCTAAGCAACAATGGAGCTTTCCGCCGCAATCGAGTTGGCTTGTCTTTACGGACATGGTGAGTCATGCCGTGCTTTCCGGGCAGATGGCGCTCGAGCAGACCTTCATCATATCTCGACGCGCTATGCTGAGGCCGGAGTTGGCTCCTGCCGCAATTTTGGAACGTTTGGCCGGCGCGCCGGTGACTTGGGACAGTCCATAGTGGAGATACCGAGCCCGCCGAATCGAGCCGGAAGCTACGGATATTTTTTACCGAGGAGAACGCTTTGAAACCTAAAACCTTCGCGCTCGCTAGTGCTTTTACGTTAATCGTCATGCTGGCGGCCTGCTCTCAGTCGCCTCGGACCGCAACGGAGCAATCTCAGCCCAAACCGGCGGCCAACGCAACCTCGGCGCCTCAGCCTGGGTCGCCCTCGCCGGCGGTGCCGGCCAAGATAGCTCACGCCCGCAATCTCTGGAAGTCGGAAACAACCGGCAAGATATATCGCGTCACGATTAAAGGCAACCGCCTCGTCGCCGATTGGGTCAACGTTCCGCCCCGGGCCGTCCGCCGCGGCTCCTACATTCACACCGTGTGTAGGAAGGAGGGCTCCAAGTGGGTTGGAAGCTCTTCCATCTTTATGGCATGCAGTCTTGGCCAGGGGGCCGAGGAGCACGTTGCCAACACGTGCCATCTGAAATTGCGCATTGAATTTACCACCGTCACCCCCAACCTCATCGTCGGGCGCGGGCAAGGGTTGCGTCGCTTTGACTGCCGCACCTGCAAGGTCCTAGCCGCAGACTGGGCCAGTTTCAAATGGGTTCCGATGCAGTGAACCATCGCGAGAAGAAATCAAGCCGTTGCCCCATCTTAACCTGATTTTGCCTTGATGATTTCTTCAATCAACGGGGGAACAATTTCAAAAAGGTCGCCGACAATGCCATAGGTGGCCACTTCAAAAATGGGCGCCTCTTTGTCTTTGTTAATAGCCACAACCGTCCGCGAGCCTTTCATGCCGACCAGGTGCTGAATGGCGCCTGAAATGCCCAAGGCGAGGTAGAGGTTGGGGGCAACGGTTTGGCCCGAGCTACCAATTTGTCGGTCCATCGAAAGCCAGCCGTTGTCGCAGATAGGTCGCGAGGCGCCGAGTTCCGCGCCCAGCGCTTCGGCCAGTTTTCTGGCCAACTCGAGATTTTCCGGCCCTTTGATGCCGCGTCCCACCGCCACAATGGCCTTCGCCTGCGACAAATCCACGGCTTGCTTGGCTTCTCGAAAAACCTCGCCTGGCCGGGTGCGAATCGTACCCGCGGCGAGAGTCACCGCCTGGCAGGTTACGCGCGCCGGCGCCGCCCCTGCCTCGACCGAATCCTCGCGAAACGAGCCTGCCTGAAACGAAACAAAATAAGGCGGCTCACCCATAAATTCCGTCTCTGCGCAGAACTTGCCCTGAAAGACCGGGCGGATCAGAATCAGCCGCTCGTCTTCGCGCCGATAACTCAAGCAATCACTAATCAGGGCTCGGCCGCATCGCGCTGCCAGCCGTGGAGCAAAATCACGCGCCTGGTAAGTGTGGCTGAAGATAATGAGTCGAGGTTGCCGCGCTTCGATTAACTGGAAAACGGCCGACGTAAAGCCTTCGGGAGTATAAACCTCGAGGGCCGGCGACTCAAGGGCAATGACCTCATCGAGCTTGGCGCGGGCCAACTCCGCCATCAGCGGCGACAACTCAACGCCGAGCGCAATCGCAGTGAGGGAAAGGCCCAAATCGGCCGCTAAGCGCTGGCCGGCAGCCAAGGCCTCCCAGGCCGCCCGCGTCGGCTTGCCTTGGTGGTGTTCGGCAAAAACTAAAATGCCCGCCGCCATCTAAATCCTTCCGTCAAATGACTCGCGCCTCATTTTTGAGTTTATCGGCAAGCCGCTGCGCAACCTCCCGAGGCGTACCTTCCAACCATTCCACTTTTCCCGACTTGGGAGGAGTAAATACTTTGGTAATTTTCTGATGTGGCTTGAGGCTCTCTTCGTCCAAACCCAATTCCTTCCATCCCAGCCTTTGAAGCGGCTTGGTTTTAGCCGCCAGAATACCCTTCAGCGTGGCATAGCGCGGCTTGTTGATGCCGGATTGAATGGTCAGCACTGCTGGCAGCGGTATTTCAATCCATTGAAACCAACCGCCCTCCAACTCGCGTTTAACCTTGAGGGCGCGTTCCTGAGCTTGAATTTCCATAATGATGGTTGAATGGTCCCAGCTCAGCATCTCCGCCAAAATCACTCCCGTCTGCGCAAAGCCATCGTCGTCAGCTTGCAGGCCGGTCAGGACCAGGTCAGGGGCGGCTTGACGGATGGCCGCCGCTAGCGCCCGGGCCGTTGCATAAGCATCAAGATTCTGAAAAGCCGGGTCGTGGAGGTGCATGGCGCGATCCGCACCCTTGGCCAGCGCCTCCTTCAGGGCTTGCGCGGCCCGCTCCGGCCCGAGCGTGCAGACCACCACTTCACCGCCTTGCTTTTCCTTGAGGCGCAGCGCCTCTTCCAACGCGTAGATATCCGGTTCGTTGATCTCAAAACTAACATCGTCCTCGCGCACCCAAGTGGAGTCGCTATTGAGCCGAAGCACCGCGTCCCGCGCCGGAACTTGCTTCAGGCAAACTGCCATCTTCATTTGGAGCCACTCCTGTGAAACCAGGGTGCTGGAATGGTTCTCCCGCTGCGTGCGCCGCAACAGGGCAGATCGCCATGTCGGCATTCCGCTTGCCCCTGCGCGGTGTTAGCCGGAATAGCGCTTAAAAAGCAAGGCCGCGTTGGTGCCGCCAAAGCCGAAGGAATTGGAGAGAGCATACTCGACCTGAGCCGGACGAGCCTGGTTCGGGACATAATCGAGGTCGCATTCGGGGTCGGGATGTTCATAGTTTATGGTGGGCGGAAGGATCTGGTCCCGCAATGCCAGAACGACGATCCCGGCTTCCAGTCCGCCTGCTCCGCCCAACAGATGGCCGGTCATGGATTTGGTTGAACTGACAGGAATTTTCCAGGCGTGTTCACCGAACACTTTCTTGATGGCCAAAGTTTCCAGGCGGTCGTTGTAGGGCGTGGACGTTCCGTGGGCATTGATGTAACCTACCTGCTCGGGCGCAACGTTGGCACTTGCCAGCGTGTTGCGCATAGCCCGAACTGCGCCGTCGGCATCTTCCGACGGCTGCGTGATGTGGAACGCGTCGCCGCTCATGCCGTAGCCGACAATTTCAGCCAACACGGGGGCGCCGCGCTCAAGCGCGAAATTAAGCTCCTCCAGAATCAGGATGCCCGCGCCTTCACCGACCACAAAGCCGTCCCGCTCGGCGTCAAAGGGACGGCTGGCTTTTTCCGGCGCTTCGTTGCGCGTGGAAAGCGCGCGCATGGCCGCAAATCCGCCCACCCCCATCGGCGTGATGGCCGCCTCCGCTCCGCCGGCAATCATCACGTCGGCGTCGCCACGCTCAATGAGGCGAAAAGAATCGCCGACGGCATGAGCGCTCGAAGAGCACGCTGTGCAGGTGGCAGAATTGGGCCCTTTCGCCCCCCAGCGGATGGAAACAAATCCCGAAGCCAAATTGACAATCGAAGCCGGAATGAAGAAAGGAGAAATCTTGCGCGGGCCGCCTTGCATCAGCGCCGTGTGCTCGCGCTCGATGACATCAAATCCGCCGATGCCGGAGCCAATATAGACGCCCACGCGCTCGGCGATGTCGGGCCGGATTTCCAGCCGGGCGTGCCGCATCGCAAATTCCGCCGCCGCCAGGGCGAACTGGATGAACAAGCCCATTTTCTTCAGTTCTTTTTTTTCGATAAACTGAAGCGGATCGAAATGTTTGACTTCCGCCGCGATCTTGACCGCGAAATTGGTCGTATCAAAATGCGTGATGAGGCCGACACCGCTTTGGCCGGCCAGAAGATTCTTCCAAGTCTCCTCGGTTCCGACGCCGACGGCGCTGACCAAGCCGACGCCCGTAACCACGACTCTGCGCGCCAAGTTGGCTCTCTCCTTACGGGGTGCGACGGTTAGTTTTTGGCGG
>JAKASC010000046.1 GCA_021828245.1 Acidobacteriota bacterium | reverse complement strand
GGGCAGTATATCGGGTTGGGCACGACCGCCGGGTTCGAGTAGCCGCAGCAGGTAATGCAGGTCACGCCGCAGGTGGCCGTCTCAACGTTGAATGTTCCGCCCGCCGCGACCAGCGTGAGCGGCGCCGGCAGCGGCGTTCCAGTGGCGGTCTTGACGGTCCCCGCCACCGTGTTCCGAATAATCGCGCTGCCGGCGGTTTCCGTCATCGGAAACATGTGGCCGTTTGCGTCCGGCTGACCGCTCTCGATCAGCATCATCACGTCAATCATTGTAGAATCGTTCGGGGCCAGATGCACGGGCAACACGTAGCTGCCCGAGCCGTCGCCGTAATAAAACGTCACCGTCAGGTCCTCGGCCTGGGCGGTTGGGTTCCAAAGGGAATACGTCGTGTCAAAACCGTTGGCCGTGGTCCAGTAGGCGACCTGCTTGGAGTCGGTGGGGCTGACGCCCTCCGGCTCGACCTCAAAGACGTACGTGCCCGTGTTGTCCACGCTGCCGGTGGCGATGATCAGGTCGCCCGCGTGCCCCGTGAAGGAGACCGAAAGGTTGATGTTGCCGTTGAAGTTTCCCAGGCCGAGCTTCGCCATTGCCGACTTCATGTCGTACTGAACGGTGGCGAAGGGCGCAAGCGTGAGCGGCGGCAGGTTGGCCGTGACCAGCCCGCCGCTCGCCATCCAATTGATCGCCGCAGAGAGCGTGAGCGCGCCGGCGGTGGTGTTGCGCAGCACGAAATAAGGCTGAAACGTGGTTCCTCTCGGGAAGTTCATCATTGGCTCGGGCGCGCCCGCCATCAGGCCCGCGCTGGCGTAGGTGATCGCCGCGGGCTTGGCGCTGCTGCCATCGTAGGGACCAAAAGGCATCGTCGCCGAGTAGCCTTCCTTGAGGTTGACCAGCCCGCCCACGACCATCAGCCCGTTCATCGGTCCCTTGTATTCGACGCGCAAGCCGCCCGCCTGGTTTTCGGTGCCCGGCAAGCCGCCCACCAATTCATCGAGGTCGAGCATTTGCGTAGCGTGCGCGGCAAGCGTGAACGTCCCAGCGGAAACGGATGTCCCGCCGCTGCCAATCGCCTGGATGGCGGCGGTGATTGAGCTTCCCGTAACGTTCGCCAGGCTGACAAAGCCGCCCACGTCCGGGTCGCGACGCTACCACAGCCCTTGGTCGGTGTGCTGGCCCGTCATGGTGTCGTCCACGCCGTTAAAAGGGGTGATGGAAACCAGGCTCTCGGGGATATTCAGCATCTGGACTGAGGCCTCAACGTGTCCGGGCGAAGTGTACTGCCACTCGAGTGCGGCGCTGCCGAATTCGGAGAGGTGCGGGGTCACCGAGGCCGGGGCCGCGGCCAGCGCGTGGTTCACGTCCACAACGGCAACGCCGCCCGCCGCAATGTGCACCGGCGGAAGATTGTACGGCGTGCCGTCGGCCATGAAAAGAATCGGCGTCACGTCGAGCGGCGCAATCAGCAGCTCATTGCGAATACGAAGCGTGGAGTCGAACGCGCCGTCGGTTCGCCAGAGGCCGGCAAAGGCCTGATAGGTCTCAAGGGGCGGCGGCGGTTGCGGCGGCGGAGGCAGAAGATTTTGTGGGGTGCTCGACTGCGCCCGCGCGCGCTTGGCGTGATACACAAGGACACTGCCAGCGACGAGACCGAGCACGACGAATCCGAGGAAAACGACGAGGGAAACGGGGTGGCGACGCATGGGATGGCCCTCCTGCAATGAAAATCCCGAGCTCGCGTGAATGGCCACGACGATAACATTGAGGGGGGGGTAGATGTCAAGAGAAATATTTACTGCACAATGGATAACTTATCGTATATAAAGGGCTGGGCGGGCTTAGCGCGGAGACGTTTTGAGGAAATGGTTCTGTGAGGCGTCAGGACGAGCGTCCGGCATGGCAGGATGCCGAACGTCTTGTTCACAAGGCCGTTGATTCCCTCCGCGCACACCGCTCCGCCAAGGGAAGAATCGGGAAAATCTTGCCTAAAACCTGGGGCGCGGAAAGCTCTCACGACACGCGAGGAATTGATTCTGGGATTGCTGGAACGCCGACTGAGCGACACAAGGAAATATCTGCCACCCTCCACACCCGGGAGCGTACTGTCAGGTTCCCTCTCCAGAATCTTTTCGCCAAGCTGGGGTTACACGATCGGCACGCCGTCATTGAGGTGGCCCGAGCAAGGACCTTAGCTCCGCGAGCACTGGTTGCGCTCCCCGGCGGGATGGGGCACTCACCTCATCATTGAAAACGTCGGCGAGCCCCAGCGCGCTGCGCGCGGATGACCTCACCGAAGCAAAGCCGATGGCTGAAAAGCTCAACCCTGGACCTCTCCGAAGCCCGACATTCGGGCAAATGATCCCAACAGTTTGGCGCTTCTCAACCGCACGCTCTTCGATCCTTTCGTTCCAACAAGTTGCCAATGTTACAGCCTCCATGAAAAATAACCCTCGTAACATTTCTCGCTTTTTCGGGCTTCTCCTTATTGGGGGCAATTGAGGGCTGACCGGCGGTCGGGCCCACTGCGATCGCTGCCCTGCAATAAAATCTCCCGCAGACCCTTGCGGGGAAGGAGAGCGGACGCATGGAAACGAAACAGATGGCCCTGGAGTAAAGGCGTGCTGCCGTTTGCCTGCTTGCCCGACGATTCCGCCATAACCAATTGCCCCCTATCGCGGTAGAGAGGCTCAGCAATGTTCAGACTTGATCGCATTGACAAGCTGGGCCGGGCGGTGGCGGTCAACTATGATGCCTTCACTTATAAGCCCCACGCCGTCGAGACCAAATACTTCCTCACGCAGTTCTGTCAGCTCTTTTATCGCCGCAACCGCTACACCCTCAACGACGACTTCACCAAATCCCTGTACTTCCTCGACGGCAACCTGGCCAACGACATCATGGCCCAATACCAGAAGCACAAGACCATCGAAAACTTTCTCGACGACCCGTCAGCGCCCGAAGTCGGCATCGAGGTTGAACAAGTCGCCTTACAACCGATGGACAAGCCGCCCTACAAGGCCAGCGTGGACTTTTACGAAATCGAGTATTCACCGGTGGACCACTCGGTTTTGAAAAAGGCTCTCTACACGGCAAGTTTTGTCTTTGTGTTCAAAAGCCATGTGCCGGACCGCTTGATCCCCATCAACCCGCTGGGCCTCACCATCACCGACTTCCGCGCCGACGAGGCTTTTACCCCGGCTCAATCAGCGCAGTAAGGAGCAACAGACATGCCCATCATCGAACCACCCCAGGCAGCCCCGAAGAAAGAGACCCTGGCCATCAGGCTTGAAGTTCGAGTTCTCGACGAACTGCGGCGGTATGCCGCTTTCCTTGGTACCAAGAATTTCTCGCACATCATTGCGTGCAGCCTCGAAAGAGTTTTCAAAGCCGACGCAGGCTACAAAGCCTGGCTGAAGGCTCATCCTGATTTTCGTCCTGCGGCGAAGATTGCCCGGGCGGGTGCGGCGTTGCATGTCGAAAGCGGTGGTCGTTCAGCTCCAGCTTCACCCGTCGCTGGGGTTCCTGGTGAGCGCCAGTTTGGTTTCCGTAACTCGATTGGAGGTGCGTGATGGGCTGTCGTGTCAACGCTGCTTCGCAGCGGCAGAGGGGCGGCGCGAGCGAACCGCGCCGGACACGCCACCCCTGGGAAGGGTTCTGCCGGGAATCCTGCGGATTCCCGCGGGAACCCCAAGAAACGGCGGCGAATAACCTCGAAAACGCCGCCGCGGGATTGCCTGGAGAATCCTCGGGGTTCTCCAGGGAACCACTGGCATAGCAATCGGTTAGACGAGCCCAAGTGAGAGGCAATATGCGCAAACTGACGAAAGGTATCACTCCCAAATTCACCGAAACCGACTACGAGCGGCTCCAGGCGCTTGCCGAGCGCGACGGTAAACCGCTTGCCGCATGGTGCCGGGATGTGCTTCTCCGTGTTGCCTCGGGCTCACAGCCCTCGCCGTTTCAATTCGGCATCATGGCCGAAATCACGGCAACCCAGGCCATTCTGATTGACCTGCTTTGCGCTCTTGGGCGCGACGGCAAAATCACGACACAAAAAGCCCAGGAGATCGTGGACAGAGCGCACAACGCCAAGTTCAAAGAGGCAACACAACTCCTGCAATACGCCGACGCAAGGGCAGCGAAGTTGCGGCTCGACACCGCCGATTCAGACGAGCAAACCCGAAAGGAAGATCGTCATGAATGATGACCTTCGTGTCCCTGTTCGATATCCGGCCCAAGACGGGCGATGGCCGCGCTCAAAGCCCGTGTTCACTATCCTGGCCTTCTCCCTCGCCCTCGTTGCGGGGGCCGCGGAGTTTGCCTTTCAATACAGGATCTCTTGGACGCCCTTGCAGCGATATTACCTGTCCGCGTATGTTCAGACAGCGCATCTCGTTCACACCCGGAACCGCTATCTCCGCCCCGCTCGGCCCTACCACCTGCTGTACATAGTCTTTCCCCACGAGACTCGCCTGGCCCTCGACACAGATGTGACAGCGACCCTACCTCCGCCGAAATCCAACGCCCGCCTGTCCGACTTAGTGCTTTCAAGCGCCGCTTTTCGCGCCGGGGCGCAGAGGCTCGTATGGCAAAGCCTCAAGGTCAATGACACCGACCTTCACGCCTGGCTCGCCCATTCCATTTACGGCGACCGTTCGCTCTGGGCGCTTGGCCGAAACGCCTGGTATACGTGCCTTTTATTCCTTGGCGTGACCCTTCCATTTGCGATGCAAAAGGACGCTCAGGAAGCGCGCCGGCGGCATTTCGGCCGCGTTCTCAAAGGCGCGAATCTTTTGACTCGCACGCAGTTCCATCGGCGCGCACGCCACCACACGGGCGTCGGTTGGCGCACCCTCGGCTCGCCAAGCCCTTGGGAACGAGTCTTCTTGCCGAAGCCAGAGCGAACGATGGTTCGCGTCGCACGGCAAAATGAGTGCCAGCATTTCCTGCTGGTCGGGGATACAGGGACCGGCAAGTCGTCCCTCATCCGGCAGCTCCTCGCACAAATCGAGGCGCGACAGGAAGCGGCGGTTGTTTATGACCCGGCTAGGGAATACCTGCCGCAGTTCTATAACGAAGCCCGCGGTGACGTGATTCTCAATCCGCTCGACGCCCGGATGCCTTATTGGAGTCCTGCAGACGAACTGACCGATCCCACAGAAGCGGACGCGCTCGCCAAGTCTCTTTTCCCAGACCGCGACCGCGAGAACCGATTTTTCATCGAGAGTCCGCGCAAAATTCTCGCCCACTTGCTGAGACTCCATCCAACACCGCAAGAACTCTGCGATTGGATCGCCCATGCCGACCCGGAGATTGACCAGCGGCTCAAAGATACTCCGCTCGAAGCCATCATCGCGAAGGACGCGCCACAGCAGCGCAGCGGCGTGCTAGGAGTTCTCGAACGGGCGAGCAATGCCTTTCGCCTCTTACCCTCTCCCGAAGGCCGCAAGCCGTGGACGGCTACTGAATGGGCTGCAAACCGGACGGCATGGGTATTTCTCACGAGTACCCCGGAAACAAGGGAGACCCTTCGGCCTCTCATCAGCCTTTGGCTCGATTTCGTCATCCTCCGCCTGACCGCGCAGGCAGGAATCGGCGCGCCTCCAACTTGGGTCATCGTGGATGAGGTGGCCAGTTTGGAGATGCTGCCCAACCTTCCCCTGGCTTTAGCCGAGTCAAGAAAATCCAACACTCGCATCGTTTTGGGCCTTCAGGGACGAAGCCAAATCGAGATGCGCTATGGCCGTGAAGCCGAGGCGATGTTGTCGCAGCCCCGAACCAAAATCTTCCTGCGAACCAGCGAACCCCGCGCCGCGGAGTGGATCAGCAAATGTATCGGGGACGTGGAAATGGAGCACCTGCGCGAGGGCCGAACGAGCGGCGATTGGGGGTCCTACTATTCAAAAAACGCGAGCCTCGACAGCCGAATCGAAGCCGCGATTCTAGCGTCCGAAGTCAGCAACCTTGAGGACTTGCAGGGTTATTTCCAGACTCCGGGCTACACGCTCAAACTTCGATTCCCGTACACGCCAGTCGTTTCTCGCCATCCGCCATTCAAACGCGGTGGAGTCCGGGACATTTATTTGAAAGACGCGAAACCTGAAAAAGGTTCGGGGCAAGAAGGCCTATCACTGACCGACCAGCCAACGAATGGGGACCACGAGGTCGTTCGACCGTCGGAAATCACAAAAGAAAGCAAACCCATTCGCTCAGGCGAAAGCCAGCCCATGTTGAGGAACCTATAAACCATGCTGACAATCTCAAAGCCGCTCAGCTCCGGCCAAGCGCACTCCTACCACCAGGAGGAGTTCGCAAATCCTGAGCAGAACTATTACACGCAAGACGGCCGTGTCCTTGGCGAATGGCAGGGAAAGCTGGCCGCCGAATGGGGATTGGAAGCCAAAGTGACCTCCGAGCAATTCCATCGGCTGGCTGATGGACAGCACCCGCTGACAGGCGAGCAGCTTGTCCGACACCGTTTCGCAAGCGACCCAAAGAGCAGCAAGGGAAGAAAGATAACTACTTCCGACCACCGCGCCGGATGGGACGCCACGTTCAGCGCCCCCAAGAGCGTTTCAATCACGGCCTTGGTGGGAGGAGACGACCGGGTCCGGGAAGCTCACCGCGAAGCCATCCGCGCCGCTCTCCATGAGCTTGAGCGATATGTTCAAGCTCGGATTGGAGGAAACCATCCCGCCGAAACCACCGGCAAGATGGTCGCCGCAAAATTCGAACATGACAGCGCGAGGCCTGTGAATGGCTACTCTGCGCCGCAGCTTCACACCCACGTCGTCATCTTCAATATGACCCAGACGCCGGATGGGAAAACTCACGCTTTGCAGCCGCGCGAGCTCTACAAATCGCAGGCCTATGCAACGGCGATTTATCGCTCCGAGCTTGCAGCTCGTTTGCGAAAGCTCGGTTACGAACTCGAGCGCGGCAAGGAAGGTGAGTTTGAAATTAAGGGCTACACGAAAGAATACCTTGAAGCCAGTAGCCCACGCCGCCAACAGATCAAGAAGTATCTTGAAGCCCACAAGGTTTCGGGAGCCGAAGCCTCGGAGATCGGCGCACACCAGACGCGAGGAAAGAAGGTTCACCTCGCGCCCAAGGAGATGAAGGCAATCAATCTCGCGCTTGCTGGTCGGTACGAGAACGACCCCGTGGGTGTAGTTCGTCAAGCCCAGGCTCGCCAACACCGGATGCAGCGTGCCCCAGAGGACGCGAAGGCGCCTGCAATCGCGCAAGCAGCCGTCACATATGCTCGGGACCGGAACATTGAGCGCGAGGCTGTGGTCGAGGAGCGATTTCTCCTTCGCGACGCCTTGAAGCGGGCGATGGGCGACGCCACCCTGAAGCACATCAGGGCCAATTTGAACAAACGAATTGAAAGTGGTGAATTCGTAGAGGTCAGGAGGCCCTCCGTTGACGCGCCCCACCGCTCCTTTACCACACGCCAGATGCTCGAATTCGAGCGCCAGAACATTGCTGCCATGATGGCAGGCCAGAGGACCAGCGCGGCCCTGGTTCACGAAAGATATATCCCCAGCCTGCTTTCGTCAGAGTTTCGGCATTTGAGCGACGCACAGCGCAGGGCGGTTACTTTCATTCTCGAAAGCCGGGACAAGATTACTGGCTTTCAGGGGATCGCGGGGAGCGGCAAGACAACCACCCTGAGCGTCATCCGCCGGGCCGCAGAAAAAGAAGGTTACAGCGTCCGCGGATTTGCCCCGACTTCGCGTGCCGCCCACGGGCTTGAAAAGGCTGGCATCGCATCGAGCACCCTCCAGCAATTCTTAATCAAAGGTGGCCCGCGTCATCAAGAGCCAAGTCGCCTTTACGTTCTCGATGAGTCCAGCCTCGCAAGCACAGTTCAGGTCAATCAATTCTTCAATCGACTTCGACCCGAGGACCGCGTTTTGCTCGTCGGCGACATTCGCCAACATCAGGCCGTTGATGCCGGAAAACCATTTGAGCAATTCCAGCAGGCGGGAATGCGCACAGCGCGCCTTGAAGAGATCGTTCGGCCCAAAGATCCCGAACTCAAGGCAGCAATCGAATCCTTCGCCAGTGGAGATGTCAAACGTGCAATAGAACTCTTGAAAGAGCAAGGTCGAATTCACCAATTCACGGACAAGGAATTGCGGCTTCAGGCGATCACCGCTGACTATCTCCGTGCGCCCGAAAAGACCCTTGTAGTCTCCCCGGACAACGAGAGCCGTCTTCAAATCAACCGCCAAATCCATCTCGGGCTACAGGCTCAAGGCAAAGTGGCAAAAGAAGAATTCCGAGTGTCCGTGCTGACCAATCGCCACGAGCTTACCGGCGCCGACCGCCAGTGGGCGGCGAAGTACGAAGTCGGCGACGTGATCCGCTATACGCGGGGAAGCGCACGATTCAGGCTTAAGGCTGAAGAATATGCATACGTCACGCAAGTTAACACCCATGAAAACACGCTGACCGTCCAGCGCAAAAACGGCCAGGAAATCACCTACGACCCACGCCGCCTTCAGGGGGTGAACGTTTATAAGCGGGAAGAAAGGGCGTTTGCCGTCGGCGACCGGATTCAGTTCACAGCGCCCTTCAAAAAACAGCACATTCCCAATCGAACCTTGGCCCACGTCGAGAAGATCGGCCCGGATGGAACCATCCAACTCCGCCTCGACAGTGGCAAAAGCATGCGTTTTAACCTGCGCGAGCACTCGCATCTCGATTATGGCTATGCCATGACCAGCTACACGAGCCAAGGGCAGACGGTGGACCGAGTAATAATCCACGTCCCGGCGGAACACCGCGACACGAAGGAGCTTATTAACCAACGGTTCGGCTACGTGGCCCTTTCGCGCGCCCGGCACGACGCACAGATTTACACCAATGATGCCAGCACCCTGGCCGAAAGGCTCAGCCGCGAAGTCTCAAAAACAGCCGCCCTCGAAATTGAGCCTTTCCGTCAATCGGGCCACATGGCCCTTCGGCAAGGCCAGCAAAACACACAGGAGCAAACACTCGCATGACAGGCTTTGAACTCATTCTTCCATTCCTGCGCCCGATCGAGCATCTGATTCTCGACCCCGACATCAGCGAAATCATGCTCAACGGTTCGACGAGTGTGTTTATCGAGCAAAACGGCTACCTCAAACCCGTGCCTGACGTGAAGCTCACCGAAAAATCTTTAATGATCGCCGTCAAAAACATTGCCCGCCGGCTTGGAGACGATATTTCGGAGGCCAAGCCCATCCTCGACTCCCGCCTACCCGATGGCAGCCGCGTCGCGGCGGTCATCCCCCCTTGCAGTGTGAACGGTGTCACACTCACGATCCGAAAGTTCAACTCTCGACACTTCGCGCTCGCCGATTTAATCCGCACCGCCACCCTCCCCGAATGCTTGGCCTCCGAACTTATTCGTTTTGTGCGTGACCGGAAGAACATCCTCATTAGCGGCGGAACCGGCACGGGCAAGACGACACTGCTCAATGCGCTCGCAAGTTACATCCCCGATGAACAGAGGCTGGTCATTATTGAAGACACAGCCGAGATTCAGATTCAAAAGCCGAATCTCGTTCGGTTGGAAGCGCGCGGCGAGCAGTTTGATATTCCGGCGGTAACTATCCGTGACCTATTGAAGGCCACGCTTCGCCACCGGCCAGACCGAATCATATTGGGAGAGATTCGCGGCGGCGAGGCGTTTGACCTGCTTCAGCTATTGAATACCGGTCATTCAGGAACGCTGTCCACAGTCCATGCGACTTCCGCCCAACAGGGCCTTGCTCGCTTCACGAGTTGTGTCCTGCAAAGCGGGATTGAGCTTCCGTACCACGCGATCAAATCCAACATCGCTGATTCACTCAATGTGATCGTCCAGATCGAGCGCAGGCCGGGGCAGCGCTTTGTTTCTGAAGTGCTGGAAATCAACGGCTACGATCCTGATGCCGACCGCTATGACCTAAAGCCAGTTTACATACGCGAGGAGCAACCATGCCGCAACTAGAACAAAATCCGGCGGAGCCTCACACCTTGACGCCGGAGCAATATATTAGGGCTAACTACGATCCGACCGACCGCTTGGCTCTCGTTGTTCTCAACCGCCAGCATGGCGAGACGATTCAACGAATCATGACTGCCGAAGCAATTGCCAGACCGAAATTCCAAGCTTGGCTTCGGCACAAGAACGCCCATGGCGCCGACATCTACATTTCGCAGAACGCCTTAAACCAAGAGGCCGATGGCAGGACTAAGGCGGACGTGAAAACGATCCGCCACGTCTATCTTGACCTCGACCGCGATGGCGACCAATCGCTTGCCAAAATCGAAGCGAACGCAAATGTTCCCAAACCAAATTTCGTTATCAATACTTCGCCCGGCAAGTACCAGGTCATCTGGAAGGTCGAAGGCATGGCTCAGGCGCAATCGGAAAGCCTGATGCGAGCGATGGTCCACGAGTTCGGCGGAGATCCCGCCGCCACCGATTCAACCCGAGTCCTCCGGCTTCCCGGCTTCTTCAACAAGAAATACCAAGCCGGCCACAGAATAGAAGCCCGACAGATTAGCGCTGAAACCTATCACGCCGCGGATTTCAAAATCTCTCTTGAAGCAAGCCAAACCGCAAGCGATTCTCCGGGGCAAGCATCAAAAGTCGAGCGCGGAGCGACCCATCAGCGGACGCCTTCTGAACACGATTGGGCTTGGGTCATGCGGAAGCTCGAGCGTGGGGAACCACTCGATAAGCTCATCCAGAAAGTGGCTGACTATCGCGATGACAAACCGAATCCTGAGTACTATGCCCGGCTGACCGTAACCCGCGCCTACGCATACTTCAAAATCTCACGAGGTGAAAATCCCCAGGAGGTTGAGCGCGCCATCAGCGCCTTTGCTCCCCACCCTTCGGACAATGGTGAACAATACGCTCGTGGGACAGTCCAGCGGGCGATTGACCAAGTTGCGAGGTCACGGAAGCAACACCAGTCGGAAGTCGCTTCACCGGCGCGGGCTTCCCAAAATCTTGGCTTGAGGATCACGCCATGACCCGAATGAAATCAATATTTCGATGGTTTCTCGCGAACACAACACTTGCAACCGTTGCGTTCCTCTCTGCCGGCCGGACCAATCTTCCGATGGTCAGGGCCTATATCGCAACTTTTTCGGTCATCACACTTATTGCGGCTTTGATTGTTGACCCCCAACTTTTCGAGGAGCGGAGCAATCCTGGGGACATCGGCCTTGACCCTTTCAGCGGTACGGGAATTACCATTTTCTTTCTTTCAACCGTCGCGGTTGCCGCTATGGATGCGGGACGATTCCACTGGACACAGGTCATCACATATCAGACGCAGGCCACGGCACTTGCATTCGTGGCCTTCTTCATGTGCCTCCAGGTTTGGACCATGGCCGTTAACCCATTTTTCTCCAGCGTCATCCGCCTCCAGACAGACCGGGGACACCAGCCGATAACTCGCGGCCCCTACCGCCTCATTCGACACCCGGGATACTTTGCAATGCTCTTCAACATGCCAGCGATCGCGGTTGCGCTCGGCTCAGCGATTGCACTCGTTCCGGCGGTTATTGGCTCGCTTGTAATTCTCAGGCGTACAATTCACGAAGATCGCTTCCTTAGAAACGAACTCGCCGGCTATGCTGGCTACATGTTAATGGTTCGCTATCGGCTCATTCCAGGCCTTTGGTAAGGAGGAACACCGTCATGCAATGTCCCAAATGCAAGTCAGAAGATGCAGTGAAGCCTTCAGTTGTTCACGCTTCAGGTCTTTCTGATATCCAGTTTCATTCACGAGGCCATGCCTGGGCGCTAGGCGACGGCGGGCTGCTATTGGGATTCGGCAGCACTAAAGCCATCGGAACTTCGCAGACCCAGCTTTCTAAACTCGCCGCGCCCCCTCGCAAGAAGCGCTATCGCTACCTAATCCTTGCTTGGCTCATTGGATTTTTCATGGCTGAACCACTAATTGATGTGTTCACTGCCTCCGCCAGGAATTCCGACGCGCTGCTTCGGCAGGATTTCCAGACCTTCGCATACGTTTTCTCTGCTCTTGTCGTCCTCGGCCTTGCTATCTTCTGGCGCTTCAACCATGTGATTTTTCCACGCCGACGCGACGTCTGGAATCGCTCCTTCATGTGCCAGCGTTGCGGCGAGGTTTTCCACCCGCCTCCTGGGCAATAGGAAATCAAGATCTTAGTCACATCCACGTCCCAACTTGACAGCAACCGTGTCGCCGTCAACGGGCCGACGTAACGAGCAACATTCGGCTAATGCTTTACCAAGCAGACAGGTTCAAAACCGGCACCCTTGTCAGTGCCAACTAAACCCGGGGTGAGTGATTATGGGTCAAACCAGTACGCTTCAATACGCCCCAAAGTCAGAATCCTCATTCGAGCCTCTGATTGACAGCACCACCGCCGCAGATTTGCTCAAAATTCACCGGAAGACCCTTGAGCGCATGGCCTACCGCGGGGATATCCCGGCGCACAAGATAGGGAGATTCTGGAGATTCAGAGCTTCAGAACTGGACGACTGGCTCAAAACTCAAGTAAACTCAAGTCGCCAGCCGTGCTGCACAAATTCCTTTTAGGAGGATGAAATGCAGACACGGTATCAGTACGGAAC
>JAKASC010000045.1 GCA_021828245.1 Acidobacteriota bacterium | reverse complement strand
GTGCCCGGGCACATCAGCGATTACAAGCAAGGGATCCGACTCGTGGATAGCGCGGGCCACGCGGTTCCATTCCAAATTCTTCAATACAGTGAAAACATTTCGCGGGCGCTCGAGCTGATTTTCGCGGCGCGCGGCGTTCCTTCGCTCGGTTATAAGACGTACTATCTGGAGCCGGCCGGCGCGCCCGCCGTCTTTCCTGCCGCCTGCAAGGTGAGCCTCGACCAAGCGAAGGATCGAGAAGAGCCGC
Source organism: Acidobacteriota bacterium (assembly GCA_021828245.1). Lineage (GTDB taxonomy): Bacteria > Acidobacteriota > Terriglobia > UBA7540 > UBA7540 > JAKCCV01. The sequence goes on along the minus strand of JAKASC010000045.1, from coordinate 12,389 downwards.
GACGGCCGCTCGGCGCGGATGTGATGGAGAATCGGTTCTATCGCGTGACGGTGGACCGAGCGACCGGTGAGGTGACCGTGTTTGATAAAACCCTCAACCGCAATGTGACCCAGGGCATGGAAATCGCGGCGGAAGAAGAGAGGGGCGGGAATAACGTTTCGCCCGAACTTTTGACCGGCCGGACGATTTACGCGAGCGTCAACCGGGTGCGCCTGACGGAAAACAACCCGGTGCGCACTGTCCTAACCATCCATGAGCAGATGGCTGACATTCCCATTCTCCAGCGGCTCACGCTCTACCGCCAACTGAAACGATTGGATATCGAAACGCGCATTCAATGGAAGCGCGACCGGCTGCTCAACGTGCAGCAGCTCATTCCGCTCGAGCAGGCGCATCCTGAGATTCATTACGGCGTGGCGTTCGGTGCCAACCGTGCGACCAACATTCTGCCGGGTTCCGAGCCGAGCGCGGGCGACGAGATTCAGAAATCGCTCTGGGAAAGATATCGCGAGGTTCACGGTTGGATCTTTGCCGGCAACGCAGAGTGGGGTGTGACGGTGGCGGCCGACCATCCGATTTTTGAATTGGGCCAGCGAACGCTCCGCGCCGACATGATTCGCGGGCAGCGGTACACCTCGGTGAAAATTGTGCGCGACGGCAGGGCGACCTCCATCCATTATCCGCCGCCCGGAACTTACGTGTTTCGTTACTCGTTGAGTTCAGGGGCGGGCGATTGGAGAATTCAACATTCTTACGAGTTGGGAAAGAATTTCACGAACCCGCTTTTGCCGGTGGAAGTGGTGGACAATGTTTCGCCCAAATCGCTGCCGCCCGAACAATCGTTTCTTCGGCTCCAAGCTCCCGACATCGCGGTCAGCGCGCTGAAAAAAGCGGAGGCGGATAATTCCATCATCCTGCGCGTCTATGAGACAGAAGGCAAGCCGGCGACGACACCCGTCTTCTTCCTGGGCAAGCGGCAAGTCTTCCGGGAGACGAATCTGATGGAACAGAACCTAGGACCGAACGAGGAGCGTACCTTGCGGCTAAACCCGTATCAGATTAAAACTCTTCGCCTTCAGCCTTGAGCACTGGATTCCAAGCTGGTGGATGAGGCGACGAGAGCTGCAAGGAAGGATAGACGGCATGGCCCGACGACTCACTGACCGCCAGTGGCGATGGTTTATCCTCTTCCGGCAAAGGGATTTCCCCGGGGGCCGCAGCCTTGGGTTTTCCGAATTGTCTCCTCGAAGACGATGCGGCACCCTCTGGAGGCGTCCTCGAGGCACCCTTGGTAGCGGGGGGGAGGATCGAACTCCCGACCTAGGGATTATGAGACCCTCGCTCTACCACTGAGCTACCCCGCCCAAATTCGCCATGCGGAGACACGACCACGCCCTCTGAGTTTAGAGGATTGCCCGCTGCGCGGTCAAGGCAACCACTTCACCAAAGGTGGCTGCCTCGCACCCACAAGTTGCGAGGGATCTCCGCCTCTCGCCTGCCGCGAACCCGAGAAGCCGTGCGACTAACCGGCGCGCAGATGTCGTGCTGGCGGCGGAGAGGGACTGCAAGAAAACGCCCACACCAACGCCGAGAGTCCGTGTCGCTGGGCTTTCACGGCCAGCGGGCATTGGTGACGCCTTGGTTTTCCCAGAACGTAGCGAAGGTTTTGAGGTCACCAACCCACAAATCCAAGCCTTGACTTTGCAGATCGGCCAGCAGTTGCTGCTCCGCCTGAAAACGCACCCCGGTGTCAACCGGGTGAATCAGCAGGACGGTGGGCGCGTTGTTGTCGTAATTGAACTTGATGATTCTCTCCCACACTTGGAGATAGGCATTGAGCGTCGTTGAACTCAGCCCGGTCAGTCCGGCGGCCGGGCTCGCGTCGTCAGAAATAACCATTGGATATTGTATAATCGGTTAGGTGACCACGGTGGGTGGCGTCGTGCTAGTGTTCAGCGAGAAGGTCACGAAGGGAAACGATCCCCGCGTCAGGTCGAGCAGGTAACTCAGGTCGCGGCTATAGCCGGTTGCGGCAAGGCCCTCGAGGAAATTCGGGGGAACCAGCGTGAACCCCGAGCGAATGGAATTTACCTGAATGTTGAAATCATTATCGAGCAACCATTTGCTCACACCCACCTCGCCAACCACGCTCATACCGCTGGTGCAGCATGTCTGGGAGCCGGGGGGCGTTGGCGTGAATTTCGGCATGTAATTCGCGGCGGTTTCCGACGGCGGGTTGGTAAGGCTGTAGGGCGCGGAAGCGAAATCCGGGAAATGGCCGAAGCCCTCACTCTCGACATCAAACCCATGCTCGAGCGCGTAAAGTATATCCTCGTGGCCGGAGGCCGTGTACATGGCCGCGATATATCCGGAGTCGTAAGGCAAGGTGGTAAAGAGGAAGGTGGACTTGATCCCCAAGCTGTCCTCGAAGTCCACCCACGCGGGGACGTTCTGGTAGGACACCGTGGCGTCAACGTCATGCGTGATGATGAGGGCGGCGTGATGCCCGCCCGGCGCCCATTCGCGCTCCTGGGGATTCGAGGCGAAGCCCTCGTAGCTTCCCCGCATCAAGAGCCGGCAAATGTCCGCGTCAGGAACGATGTAATTGACGCCTTGCGGCCCCGTAGCATTCCCTTCCCGTAGCTCCGGCAGAGCAATCAGCGGCCGCAATCGCCAGCCAAAGACATAGGCGCGTCCGGCTCCGAGATCGCATCGAAGTAGCGCGAAATCGCCGCTTGCGTTCCAGGTGGCCAGGGGCGTGCAACTTCCCGCCGAATATCCCCGCGTGACGTCAGCTGGTGGAAAGTACGGCCCCCAGTTCACTTCCGCCGGGTCATCAATGTATTTCAGAATGGGATCCGGCTGGCTTACGTCAAATGTCAGCGGACGCTGGGCCGTGCCGGAGTAATCGGTCTCCCCTGAAATGCCGAGAGCAGTCAATAGCGAGGTGACGCTTGGCTCCCACAAATAAAGCGTTCCGCCGCCCTTAACGTAGCTAATCAGCGCCGCGATTTCGGTGGATGACAGAGCCCAGGGCTCGTTGAGGACACCTGCCACGGCGAGAAACGGGTTGGCGACGGCCGTCGCAAGATCCGTGGTGTCTATGTTTGGAATGCCCATCTCCGTAATGACGTGGTCGGTTGCCAGCACATCAATGGGCTGCCCCTCATCGTCTTTTGATGTCCAGTCCAGCACCGAGAACTTAGTGCCGGTGAGCGGAATCTGCTTAAGGGCAGGGGGCGGCCCCGTCAGCACGCTGCCAGCGTTGGTTCGAGGGTAGCCGGGCCAGACATCAAAAGGCAGACCAGAGGAAACGCCGCCCCCGGGCGCGGGCGTGGCCACGGTGATCGTCATTGTTCCGGCGCTCGAAAGCAGTGCCGCAGGAATTGTAGCTACCAGTTGAGTGGGGCTTGAAAAGGTCGTCGCAAGCGCCGTCGCATTAGCATAGACAACTGACTGACTCGCAAAGCCGGAACCGGCTATCGTGAGGGCCGTGTCACCGTCTCCCACAGTGGCCGCGTTCGGTGATATCGAAGAAAGGGAAGGCTGCGGGTTGTTGACCGTGACCGTCGCCGAGCCGGTCCCGCTTGGAATCACTGCGCTGGTGGCGATGACGGTAACCGTATCTGGCGAGGGCGGCACTGACGGAGCCGTGTACAAACCCGAAGACGGATTGATAGCCCCGCACGCGCTCCCCCCACTTGCACAACTGACCGCCCAGGTCACGCCCTGATTGGCGCTGCCAACCACGGTGGCGGTGAACTGTTGCGTTGCTCCCGTGAGCAAGGTGACATTTTGCGGCGAGACGGAAACGGAGATAACGGGCGGGGGCGGCGCTGCCGTTCCCCCGCCACCGCAGTTAGTCGCCGCCATCGCCTGCAGGAAAATGAGCGCAGCAAGAACACGCCTGCCCTGGAGATTGCTTGTGGAGGTCCTCATCTCCATCGGCGCACCTCTGAGATGCCTATCGGTTGGATCGGCATTTCCCTCCGCCACTTGAGTCTTGTCTGGTATGCACAAGCCGCCCCCCGGAATGATATTTTCGGCGCGGGCGCATTTCTGGCGGCTGGCGTGCCCTCTCGGTTGAATAAGGAGAGCGCACCCGGCCGTTGGGCCAAAGCCAGGGCTGTTCGGAGAGCGGAATGGCCGCCCGCTACAATATGAACAACAGAGGTCAGCTTTCAGACACAGAGTGCGGGAAGCGTGAGGCGGGGACCATCAGCTTGCTGATCATCGTGGCGGATAAGGAGACGGTGACGGAGGCGACGACGGCTGGCAGCATGAGAAAAATTTATGTTGACTTATAATCGCTGCCGGATGTAAGAAAGTGGGCATCGTCACCACCGAGTAATTTCAGTCCCGTCACAGAGGAAGCCGTGCTACCAGGGGCTGGGTGGTAGGGCATGAGCCGCTCTTGCAGCATTGCCGTGTGGGCTCTTTTCGCCACGTGCTTGGCGGCGCCGCATCTGGTGCGCGCGCAGCAGGGCTCCCGCGCTGCGACGCGAGGGTTTCCTCCGGCTCCAGCCGCGCCGGCACCGGCAGAGACTCCGGCCCTCCTTCGCGCCCGCGAGGAGTGGTTCTATGGCCAACGCGCTTATCCCTTGAAGCGCATTCCGCCCGGCGCGCGCCTCAAGGCTCTCCGGCAGCTTCGCCGTATGGAGCAGCAACTCGGCCGGCAGATTAAAGAAAGTAACAGCAAAGCGTTCCCTTTACCTTCGCCAAGTGGCACGGGCGTCTCGCCCGTGGAAACTCAATCCACCACCGCCGCCCAATCCTCCTCCACTTCGCTCTCCACAACCCAATGGACGCTCATCGGCCCCGAACCCACCGTAACGCCGTTTGCGTTTAACCCCGTTTCCGGCCGCGTCACGGCGCTAGCCGTGGACCCGGCCAATCCTGACGTTGTTTATCTCGGCGCGGCGGAAGGCGGCGTGTGGGAGACGACCGACGGCGGCACCACGTGGACGCCGCTCACCGACAATCAGCCGTCGCTCGCCGTCGGTTCCATCGCGCTTGACCCGACCACTTGCACCTCAACCGGCTGTGGAACCATTTACGTCGGCACCGGCGAGGGAGAAGATTTCGCCTTTGATAATTATTACGGCGCTGGCATTCTGAAATCTACAGACGGGGGAGCCACGTGGACACAGTATGGAACGGGTTTTGCCGGACCAACCGGCCCCACGTCGCCGCAGTGCGGCGGAGCAAGCATCGGCTCCCTCGCCGTGGACCCGACGAACACCCAGATACTGCTGGCCGGCGTGTTTGATACGTTCTGCAACCAGCCAAGCGCATCCGGCATTTACCGCTCGACCGACGGGGGTGCGACGTGGACCAATGTGTTGCCCGGTGACGCCGGCGAGGTGGTGATGTTTGATTCAAGCGGCACTAACGCTTATGCGGCGATGAGCGTCTATGCTGGCAACAGCGCCAACGGCATCTACAAATCCACGAATAGCGGACAATTATGGACCCCGCTCAGCAACGGACTGCCGAACCCCACGGCGATGGGAAGAATCGCGCTGGCGCTCGCCCCCTCGACCTCCGGAAGCTCGGAAACACTTTACGCAGGTATCGCCGACGGCTCCGACGACAGTTCCACGCTGCTGGGCGTTTTCAAAACTACGAACGGCGGTTCGTCGTGGACTCAAATCATGAATGCGCCGGCTTATTGCAGCCCGCAGGGCGGCTCCCAACAGTGCTATTTTGACAACTTTGTTGCGGTCGCCCCGAGTAACCCCAACACCGTGCTTTTGGGCGGATCGGCCAGCGAAACCAACACAGGGTACGCCGGCACACTCTATCTTTCACTCGACGGCGGCACCACCTGGTCGGACATTACCAATGACACCAGCGGCCAAGGCATTCACCCCGACCTGCACGCCATGGCGTTCTCCAGCGACGGCACAAAGTTATACGTGGGCACCGACGGCGGCGTTTGGAGTACGTCGCTCTCGGCGACGGGCGTAGGGACCTGGAGCAACTTGAACAGTGCCCTGGCAGTGACCCAATTCTATCCCGGCCTCTCCATGGACCCTCTCACGCCCTCATTGGCTTTCGCCGGCTCACAGGACAATGGTGCGCAACAATACAGCGGGCAACTGGCCTGGAATTATATTGGCTGCGGCGACGGCGCCGAGACGGCTTTTGACTATAGCGACCTCAACACCCTCTACGTGGGTTGCGCGTACGTTCCCCCCAACCTCAACCCGGACGGCACCCCCGCGCCTTTCCTGTTCAAGCTGACGGCCAATCCGCCCACCGCCGCCGCCGCCGACACTGGCATTGACGGCTCCGACCGCGGCTGGTTTATTCCTCCGCTCACCATGGACCCGTCCAACCCGAACATTCTCTACTTCGGAACCTACCGGGTCTATCAGACCACGGACGCGGGAAACACCTGGAGCCCGATCTCCGACAATCTCACCGCCACGCCTTTGGGAGGGCCGACCATTTTCGACACGATTTCCACAATTGCGGTAGCGCCGAGCGATTCGAGTACTGTTTACGTGGGCACGAATGACGGCCTCCTCTGGGTCACGACGGACGCTGGGCCCAACGCCTCCTGGACGCAAATTCCTACAGGTATGATCGTCCGCTCCATCACGGCTATCGCCGTTGACCCCTCCAACCCTCAAACGGCGTACGTCACCTATTCCGGGTTTTCGGGTTATGTTGACTGCTCGGGGTGCGCCACCGACAACCTTGGGCACGTCTTTGAGACCACCGGGCCCGGCTCGTACACAACCGACATCAGCGGCAACCTGCCGAACATTCCGGTCAACGGCATCGCCATTGATCCCGACATCCCAAACACGCTCTATATCGCCACCGACATCGGTGTCTTTGAGGGCACGAACTCCGGATCCGGCTGGCAATGGACGCCGATGGACATTTGCAGCTCGGCGAACGCCACCTCGGGTTGTTTGCCGAATGTGGCCGTCATGGGCGTCACCATCAATCATGCTTCCCGTGTCCTCCGCGCTTCCACTTACGGCCGTAGCGCCTGGGACATCCAATTGCCCACGCCTCCGGGCCCGACCGCCGTCCTCTCAACGCCCTTTCTTCAGTTCGCATCCCAGCAAGTGGGCGTCGCGAGCGGGGCCGAAAGCGTTACGGTCACGAATAACAGCAGCACGGCACTCACCGTCACAAGCATCGCTTCAAGCAGCAGCGAGTTCGCCATCGCCAGCGGCACCACGTGTCCCACGTCGTCCGGATCGCTTGCGGCGGGTCAGAGTTGCACCCTGAGCATCACCTTCACTCCCTCAACCTACGGCACGCGCACCGGCACCGTGACGCTGACCGATAACGCCGCAAGCGGCTCAACCCAAACGATCAACCTACAGGGGAGTGGCTTCAGCGGCGGCGTCAGCCTCACGCCGACGTCGCTTTCCTTCGGCAATCAGCTTGTGAACACATCCAGCACGGCCCAAACCGTGACGCTAACCAACATCGGCCCGGGCGCCTTGACCCTCGCCGCCATCACGGGGTCGAACGATTTTCAGGCAACAAGCCCTGATTGCACATTGCCCGCCACTGTCGCCGTGAACGGGACCTGCAACGTAAATGTGACATTCTCCCCAACGGCCATGGGCCAGGACGCCGAACAGATCTCGCTGGCCGATAGCGCTGCCAATACGCCGCAGATGATTGCGGTGACCGGCACCGGGACGGCGCCGGTCATTGCACTGTCGCCCAGCTCGCTCACGTTCAGCAACCAACTTGTGGGGACGACAAGTTCGCCGCAAGTTGTCACTCTGACGAACACAGGGACGGCCAATCTGACCATCAACGGCATTTCGGTGAGTGACGTTCTGAATCCTTCCGGGTTTGTGGAAAACGACAACTGTCCCCGACCAGGCGGCTCGCCCTCGTCGCTTGCTCCCGGTTCCAATTGTAGTATCACCATGACTTTTTCTCCCTCTGCCTGGTATGAGGACGGAAGCTACGGCACGGACTCCGGTCAGGTTGTTGTGAGCAGCAACGCCCTCCAGGGCTCGGGACAATTTAACGTGCTGGGGACTGACTACACCGGAGTGGCCCAACTCTCGACAGCGACCCTCAACTTTGGCAGCGTCGTCGTCGGAGAGAAAAGCGAGACTCAGACCGTGACGCTGCAAAACGCGGGTGGTCAGCCTCTGTACGTTACGGCAATCAACCCCCCTCAGGGATTCACGGAAACTAATAACTGCCCGATGCTAACCCCATTGTCCCCATCTGCCTCGCTTGCTCCTAACGCATCCTGCACTATCCAGGTTACGTTTGTCCCGACTTCGGTCGGGTCGGCAAATGGAAACATGGCCATTTGGGGCAGCTCAATGGAAAGCTCCGAGTTGGTCTCCCTCGTAGGAACCGGCATCGCAGACTTTGCGCTGGGGGTCGCCTCGGGTTCGTCGTCGTCGGCCACGGTTTCGCCCGGCGGGGAGGCGAGTTACACTTTGGTCGTTTCGCCGCTCGGCGGCTTCAATCAGACGGTCACGTTGAGTTGCTCGGGCGCGCCCTCGCTCTCGACGTGCAGCGTGAATCCGGCCTCGCTCACGCTCAACGGCTCGAGCGCGGAGAATGCGACCGTCACCGTGACGACCGCCGCGCCGACGCTTGCCCCGCCACGTGTCCCTAATCCGAAATTTCCAATCCCAAATTCCTTGTTCCGGCCGCTCGTCTCCAATCTGAAATTTCCAATCTCAAATTTCGGCCTCCTCGCACTCTGGATCGTTCTCCTCGGCCTCGCCGTCGCGGCGGCCTTTAGGCCGCCATTCCTGTGCCGCCCTAAAGGGCGACGCTACCCTCCGGACCGCAAAGCTCCGCTCTTCCGGTGGGCGCTGCTTGCTCCCTTTGCGCTGTTGCTGGCGGCGCTGGCGTTTTCGGTCTCCTGCGGCGGCGGTGGTGGCGGCGGCTCGAGTGGACCACCGCCCTCGCCCGGCACGCCGGCCGGAACTTATACCTTGACGGTAACAGGCACGTCGGGCAATCTGACGCACTCCACCACCCTCACGCTGACCGTGCAGTAGCCGAGCGCTGGGCAAGGCTCACCCCGCCGACGTGGCGAGGAGAGCGCACGGCGCTGATGCAACCGAAATGCAACGTTAGGCGAGCCGGGCGGGCGCTTACACGACTTCCGGAACAACAAAAGGCGGGCGATAGCCGCGGTCACCGTCGCGGAGGAGCAGGTTGGCTTCCTCATCGCCGATCACTTGCTCGCTCTCCGGGTCAAAGTGCAACGTGCGGCCGAGGCGATAGGAGGCGTTGGCCAAATGCACCAGCCCCGCCGACAGGTGACCTTCCTCGATGGGCGCGTGGAGGCCATCGGCGCGGCGGCTGCGAACGCAGTCAATGAAGTTGGCAAAATGATTGCCGCCTTCGTGCTCCGTCGGCCCGGGCTGTTGCGCTTCACCGAGCCAGGTGCGGTAAGTGTCCGCGTCTTCGTCTCCCGTGGCGAGGTAGCCCTTGGAACCGTAGAAAATGTCGCCGACGGTGCTGGGAGCGTTCACAGGCGGCATGTTCGTGGCAGCCGCGGAGAGAACCTTCGGCAACGGCGTCCCCATCGAGGGCGTTCCGATGCCCGCTTCGTGGTTGGTGATCCAGTGACGCACCTCGAATTCGAGCATCTTGGGTTTGGCCCCCGGGATCTCATATTCAAAGGCGCAGTTCAGGGTGTTCGGCGTTTGCTGGTCGTCATGGAACATGAAGTGTCCGCCGATGGCAGAAATTTTGTTGGGGAATCCCAAGCCCAGACCCCAGCGCGCCATATCCACTTGATGAATCCCTTGGTTGCCCAAATCGCCGTTGCCATACCACCAAAACCAATGCCAATTGTAGAGAAAGCGGTTTTGTGTGAAAACGTGCTCGGGCGCAGGCCCCTGCCACAGATTGTAATCGAGGCCGGGCGGAACCGGACTGGGCGGCGCGTGGCCAATGGTGTTGCGCCACTTGAAACACAATCCGCGCGCCAAATAAACCTCTCCAATCAAGCCTTGACGAATTTTCTCGATGGCATGGCGATAGGCCACAACGGAACGCGCTTGCGTTCCGTGCTGAACGATGCGGTTGTATTTTCGGGCGGCCCGCACGAGCTGCCGTCCCTCCCACAGATTGTGCGAACAGGGCTTTTCCACGTAAACGTCTTTGCCCGCCTGACAAGCCCAGATGCCGATGAGCGAGTGCCAGTGGTTGGGCGTGGCGATGGAGACAGCGTCAATAGAGCGGTCGTCGAGCAGTTTGCGAACGTCCGTGTAGGAGGCGGGCTTGGGCAGCCCCATCTTGACCACGTTTTGCAAGCGCTCATTCAAGATCGGCTCATAGACGTCGCAGAGCGCGGCGATCTCCACGTTTTTCAGGGCGCCGAAAGCACGAATGTGATCGTAGCCGCGGTCGTGCAACCCAATCACCGCCACGCGCACGCGGTCGTTCGAGCCAAGCACCCGAGGCGGCAGGATCTCCCCGCGCCCGCTGCCGAGCGCCGTCAGACCGGCGGCGGCCACGCCTGCGCCGGTCTTCAAAAAATCACGTCGAGTGATTTCGGATTGCTCGTCGTGGGTGGCCATTAGTTATTCCCCTTTCCTTGAACCGGCGGCGCTCGAGGGTCGCATCGCGCTCAACTGCTCCTGCCGGTATATCTCATACGCTTGGGCAACCCCGCCTTGACGCACGTCACCGTGATGAATCAGAACCCGATAGCGGAAGGTGAGAGAACGGCCTTGACGAATCGTCCAGCTTCCATCGCGCGCCGGGTCGCGGGTGAATTCGCGAATGCCCAACGGATTGGCCGCGAACAAGCCATAGCCGCGCGCGTGCCAATAGGTGGGATGGCGCAAATTCCGTGGGCTGTCAAAAATCGCCACTCCCACTTCTTCCTGCCCGACCCGCCCGTAATAATCTACCCAATCGGCACGTTGCCCCCAAACCTGCTTTTCGCCCACCGCACCCTTGGAGTTGATGATGTGGCCCGGCGGTGAATTGAGTTCGGGCGCCAGTCGCAGGGCGAACATACCCTCCTTGGTGTCGCCCAGTGTGAGCGGGGCGTAGCGATTGGCAAGCAGCGTGAACGTGCAGTCTATGATGCGCCAATTCGCGCCGCCTTGGAATCGGTACGACTGTATCTCCTGCCCCATCACCCGGCCGCTGGGCGTGACAAGATTGAAGAGCGCGCGAAGCGCGCCCGAGCGCGGCCCGCTTTGCATCCGCTCGATTTTCACCTTGACGGTTCGTCCAAAAACGCGGTCATCGCTCCATTTGGGGAAAACAGCCTCTCCCCAAAAATCTATGCCGTTGATGTCTCCGTAGCCAAAATACATGGGCCGCTGGTGAGGTTCCAGGTCGTGGTCGTGCTGATGGGCCGGAGGAATCGTGTTGCCGATAGGAAAGCCTCGGGTAATCACCGTGCCTTGGGCGCTTCGCAAGGGCATAAAATAAGGCTTGGCGACCGCCGGGTCGAAGTAATAGGTCGTAAATGGCCGGCCCCCAATGCTGATGACAATGCGTGTTCCCTCCCTTTGAAGCACCACGGGCAGGCCGCCGGGCGCATGAGGCGACCGCGCGACCGGTTGGGCCAGGATCAGCGATGAGGCGAGAAGTGTTAGAAGGACAACGAGGCCGAGAAGCCAACCGACGTCCAGCTTGGCGCAGCGTCCTCCAAAGCCGAGGCTGCTTTGAGACTGGAGGGAGTCAAGGCGGGGCATAACAGAGCACCCAATTCGTTCAACTCCAGCGGCTGCCGAGACGAGCGCAAGCCGGCTCGCGAGGCCATGGAGAGCGGTGAGCTAATGGGCATAAGCCATTAGGACGGGTTGCGGTCGCGAATAAGGAGCCCGGCGGGGAAGCAGATCCCGAAGGCTCTGTGCCCAAACAGCGGCAGCCGGTCTTGTGTTCGGGCAGGTGATAAGCCAAGACCCACGGCACGGCCTCACACCATGCACTCTGGCCACAATGATACGACACTTCACCCGCGCCCGGTCGGGTTGCCGGACGAGGCAGCCCGCAGCTCTGATGACGCCTTCCGCCCAGCCAACCCAACTGCCCGCCGAGGCCCGCGTCGGAAAGCTTGCTACTTCTTTTTTGGCGGGACCACGGCGTCCTTGAACGCCTTGGCAAGCCGAAACTTGACCACGGTTTTGGCAGGGATTTTAATGGGCTCACCGGTCTGAGGATTGCGGCCCATGCGTTCCTTGCGATGAGCCTTGACGGCCTTCCCCAGCCCCGGGACGACGAACTGCCCGCTGCTTTTACACTCCTTGACCGCCAAACTGACCAATTCCTCGAGCGCCCCGGCAACTGCCTTCTTCTGAAGTCCCAACTTCTCGGCCAGATGCCCCACCACTTGCGCCTTCGTCATCACTTTCGCCATTGCTGCTCCTCTCTTCTAATTTTGGGAATCCGTAGCCCCTCTG
>JAKASC010000044.1 GCA_021828245.1 Acidobacteriota bacterium | reverse complement strand
TCGCGGCGTTATCCAGATAAGTCACGGAATTTTGTGGCACGGCGTCACAGGCTCCCTCAAGGCCAAAAACCTTTATTATATACGCTCCCCGCCACGCATGATACACACCCCTCCATCCCCCACCCCACGCCGCCCCGGCCCCATATAGCCGCCGACTTGTCGGCGGTGGTATCTGCGTTGAATACACGCCCCCCCTTTTTGCACCCCGCCGCCGGCCGCGTACGGCACAAGCACCGCGTCAGCCATCGCGGCGACCAGTTCGTTACGCTGCACGGCCTGCGCGGCGGTCGTGCGTTTGACCCTGTCGCCGAATGGCGTGACGACCAGGAGACGCCCGTCTTCCAGCGTCTTGCGACCGGCGGCACCGAGCCGCAGCCCGCGGAGTCGCCCGGCGCCCCGCCCGCCGGTGGGCGGGCCGGCTTGGTCGAGTCGCCTGACGGCCTCTCGGCGGCCGCTTGCGGCTTAGCACCCTCGGGTGCATGACGGATATGGCGCTGGTGCCGTTTCCAGGGCCGGAGTTTCGCGCCGCGTGGGGTACGCCATTGAACCGGCTATTGCGCATAGCCCGGAGCGTAAGCGACGGGGCCGGGCGCAGCGCCGCCCCCCTCGGCGCCGCGATCCAACCACGCCCCGATTCGCGTACGGACGTCCGTAGCCGCCGATGCCCCCATCGGCGCTGCGAATAAACCACGGCGCCCGGTAACGATCCGTCAATAAATAACATATACAATACTACCGTGTCTTGCGAGAGGGTCGGATGGTGTAATTCCACTCGCCATGAAAGTCGCAGGGAACAATGTTGACCGCGGCCAATTCCTCGTCGGACACTTTGCCCCCGGCTTGCCGGGGGTAACGCTCCGCCGCCGAACATGCTGTTCTGATGACGAACAAAAAATCTTCGCATGGCGCAAAGATTTTGAACGATTGTGGCATAGGTCCGGTGCGTCACTGGATTCCATAATGGCAAGTAGGCCTTCCGCCAAGCGAACCCCGCGGGCCCGCCTATTGGCTCTTCGGCGGTTGTATCGAATCCCGAATGAAGGAAAGGACGTAGCCAACGACCAACCCCAGAAGAAAGGTGAAGGTTGATCCGTCTACCTTACCCTCAAATGTTAGTGTCCCAGCCACCACGACAATCAGTAACCGTTCACGCGCCGCACCTGACCCCGCGTTTATCTCCCGATACCCATCGGGACGATCGGGAGGGCTATGAGGTACCCAGCGGCATTTGTTTCATAGCCCGGAGCGTAAGCGACGGGTAACGCCGGGCGAACTGCCGCAGCCTTTGAACGGTTACGACGATCACGAGAACGACCCCACAAGCAATCAGAGACATGCGAAGACTGAAGCGTGCCTTCGCTTCTTGGTTAGCCCGGCGGCCCGTACGGTCGCCCCCTGGCGGCCGGCCCGCACGCCGGTGGTTAGCCCGGCGGCCCGTACGCCGGTTAGTATCCAACAAGCCACAGCCCCGCCCAGAATATCAACACGGCAAAAACGGCCGACAACCAAGTCGGTGGAATACAGAACCGACTGCCGAAGATCGCGCCACGCCCAAAACCGCTCCCCAGTAAAACGAATGCGCCGACAACCACAACGATAGTCGCGACAGCGAACGGTACCACACGCCAAAGACCGCCGACCGCAACGAGCCCTTCCAAAACTGCCTCCACCAGCAGCACGGTCGAACCCGCGGAGAATACCGCCGTCGCGGCCATAACTAGCCCACCAACCCGGACAGCATCGCCAATGTCGTATAGCCTTCGGCGGCATCATGTGCTTAACATCCTTTCGCTTTGCCCCGCAGTGTTCGCCTCTTTCTCTAAACCGCATGCCCCACCCCGCAGCAGCGACTTGACGCGGCCCAGTTCGTACACTTTCGCCCCGGCATGAAGAAGATGGGCATTGTTTTCATCCGGAAAGGTGAAGAGTGGTTGGCCGCGGGCGAGGAAATTCCGAGCGGTTGTTTCGGCCTTGCCCCCGGGGGCCGCATAAGGCACAAGCACCGCGTCAGCCATCGCGGCAACCAGTTCGTTGCGCTGTACCGCTTGCGCGGCGGTCGTGCGTTTGACCCGATCTCCGAAGGGCGTAATGACCAGGAGACGCCCGTCTTTCAGCGCCCTGCGACCGGCAGAACCAATCCGCAGCCCGCGGAGCCGTTTGGCCGCACACAGGATGACGGGCTGTGACCCACGCAGCAGAATGTCCAAACATTCGCGTTCCATCGGCGAATGGAAGCCGCCGATTACAACCACGCCTGCATCGCGCAACTCCCGCATGGCGTCAAAAGTCTTGATGACGATGCTGCCGGGGCATCGGATTGAGCAGATCAGGCCGAGAAGGCGGTAATGGAGTGCCGACCTTTCCCCAAGCGTAAAAAGGCAGGTGGGCGCAGTTTGCCCCAGCCGGGCCCGCAGTGCCGCAGGGTAGCTACCGTTTTCAATGTCGTACCGGTCCGTCTTCACCCATCCCCCCGCGGGACCCGCAGGCTACCTCCCGGCCAGCATATTCCGGCCGTTGTTCTTTTGGACGGCTTCGCTGTCGAGGTGCACTTCAGGCCGCCGAACTGGCCGCCGCCGGTGCACGGAATAATTCCATGCCGGTCACGTCCAAGGGACGCCTCGTTCACTCCCGCCGTTTCAATGCCCGCCCCTTGTGCGAATTGTGACGCCAGAGGCAATGCGGGTGCGAATTTCATCATAGATGGCAATGTCAATGCCCGCGGCTGGTCGCAGCGACGGATCGCCCGGGAGCTGGCAATCGGCCGCGCGACTAAACGGCACACCTATCGTTGGCAAGTTGCCGCCCCCACGCCGTCAGGTACAATGTTGCCCATCATGGCGTCTGTATACAAGGAAATCCTCGAGTCACTGCGACGGCTCTACCTGGAAGATGCGCGGCCCTGGCTGGTCGGGTTCAGCGGCGGCAAGGACAGCACGATGGTGGCCTCGCTAATCTTCGAGGTTGCGAGCGCCACCGCGCCGGACAACCGGAAGAAACCTATCGCCGTGCTCTGCACCGACACCCGGGTGGAAATTCCGGCGGTTGCCGAGGGAATCGAGGCAAATCTGGACCGCATGCGGCGACGGTCGCAACAGGATAATCTCAACATTGAAGTCCAGCTGCTCAGGCCGCCGCCAGAGCAGTCTTTTTGGGTCAATATCATCGGCCGCGGCTATCCGCCGCCAAGGCCAACATTCCGTTGGTGCACACAGCGCATGAAAATCGACCCGGTCACCACCTTTGTTCGCCAGCGCATCGGCCACTGGGGCGAGGCCATTCTACACCTTGGCGCACGCCGCGCGGAAAGTTCAACGCGCGCCCAGACCATGGCTGGCCGAGAAATACGCAACGGGCTGCGGCGCCACCCCGATCTTCCACGTGTCTGGGTGTCGAACCCAATCGAATTCCTGACAACGGAAGAGGTCTGGGCATACCTCCTCCAAAAGCCCAACCCATGGGATGGCGACAACCGTTCTCTCTACAAACTTTACGCAAGTGCATCCAATGGCGAATGCCCAATCCAGATTGATACCAGCACCCCAAGCTGTGGCAACTCCCGTTTTGGGTGCTGGACCTGCACTGTCGTCGAGCGGGACAAGGCGAGTGAGGGGCTACTAGCAAGTGGCGATGAACGCATGGAGCACCTGATCGCGTTCCGTGAGACACTCCAAAAGTACCGCGACCCCACGAACGGAAAGCGCGACATGAAGCGTGTGAATGGAGCGGACGGCCCGGGACCCCTGACCATCGAAGCGCGCCGCGAATTGCTAAAAAAACTGCTCGCCCTGCAGGAGGAGATTAACCTGCAGTTAATTGCGCCTGAAGAACTGCTGCTGATCCAGCAAATGTGGAACGCCGCTCGCGATCCAGACGACGGTCGCGGCGTCGCCCGTATAGTCAATATGCAACGAGGCACAACCATGAGTGCGGACCACCGGGAACTCGGCCGCCTACGAGAACTTGAACAGACCGTCGCGAAGGAAAAAAGAATCGACGCCGACACCCTGCGACGGATGCTCGCTAAAGTTGAGGAGTACAGCGAAAGCCAGCGGGCGCGCGGCCTGCCGGACGACCTCCTCAACATTCTCAAAGACGATGCCGACGCACAGGTCCCCAAAGCGGAGCGTTAAAGATGGCCCAGGTCTATATCGATTCCCTGTCGCTGGAAAATTTCGGCCCGTTCTACGGTCCACATACATTGAATTTCCGAAGCCTCGAGGGTAAGTGTGGCATCCTGGTCGGCGGCAAAAATGGTGCAGGCAAGACCCATCTACTACGCGCGCTCTACCTAGCCGCCGTAGGCGAGAGTGGCGTCGGAGACCTGAAGCGAGTTGAGACTGGAGCTGATTCCACCAAATTTACACTCGAAAACTTACTCAACCGGCGCGCTCGCGCCGAGGGCCAAGATACAGCGAGGCTCAAGGTCGCCATCAGTCTGGAAGATGGCAAGGTCGGGGGCCGCAAGGCCGAGTTCGTGCGTGAAATTAGGTTCCGACCGCTTTCCGCCCCGGTGTGGCGGCACCTCGCAACCCGTGCGGACACGCCGGGGCAAATCGACGATGAGCAGGCCATCCAAAAACTCCGCGACACCTTCCTGCCACGGCACCTAGCACGCTTTTTCTTTTTCGACGCCGAACGGGGCCAGAGCATAAATCTAGGCCAGCAGGATATCGTCGAGGGCGTCAGCAGAATCCTCGGGCTTTGGGCATACACGGAATTGGAGACCGACCTCCGCCAACTGATCGACACGAAAATACCGCGCGTCTTCAACTCCTCCGGCGACCAAGACCCCGAGACCGCCCTCGCCGAATTAAACGGTAAAGTTATTACCGCCCAGGGAACGTTGAGAGCGCGCTCGATGGAGCGTGAGGCGCTCACGCGGAACCTCTCGGAGATTGACACGGAGCTATTGGAGGTTGAGGACGACCTGAAGATCCTAGGCGTGGTCGACCCGGAAGAAATGGAGACAGCACAAAACCGTCGCTCGCAGCTCACGGAGGCGAAGGCGGCCTTGGAGAAGAAGCTCGGCGAGGCTTGGGAACTGGCGATTCCTATCGCGCTGCTCAGCAACTACCGAAACGAACTTCATGAGCTGCTGGCGGCTGAGGAACGCCGCCGCGAGTGGGAGGGGGCAAGGTCCACGGTCGAACCCAAGATCCCCCAGGTGAAGGCGGAGGTCTTTGACGGCGTTCCTGAACAGTTTCGGTTGAAAGACGACGTTGGGGCATTCTACCTGAAGCGACTCGAGGCCGCGCTTCACCGCCTTTTCCACCCGCCGCCCGATGGCATTCCCGACCGCGTCTTCGTTACAGCGAGTACGGCAACTAGCACCCGAATTCGGAGCCAATTGGCAGCGGCCACCACCACACCGGACGACATAGGCGAAGCATGCGAAAAGATTGAACATATAGGCGCAGAATGCCGGGAGCTCGACCAAAAGCTTAAGCAGATGCAACAAAACGCCACGGCCTTTAAGCGTGGCGGAGAGCTGCACGAGAAACGCGGCCAACTTCTCGAACGGCGCGAACAGACCTCCAAGCGGCTTGCCCAACTTGGCCCGGAGATCGAGCGAATGGAGACCGAACTGAGCGAGCTGAAACGCCAGGAGTCACTCCAGCGCGATATCGCGGACAGGGCCGAGAAAGGGGAGAACCTGGCGACCATAGCGAGGCGGTATCGGGAGGCGGCCGGTGAGATTCGTAGCCGTGCTGCCGTGCAGATGCGCCAACAAATTTCGCAAGAAGTCGGACGGCTCTGGTGCCAGATCGCCGAGCGGACTCATGAGTTTGAGGGCATGGATTTCGACAACCATTGGCAGTGCTGGCTGCGGCGCCGCGACGGAACAAAGGCGACTTGGGAAGCGACGAACACCTCCGCGGGGCAGCGGCAAATACGAATGCTCGCGTTCTACGAAGCATTACGCAGATTGGCCAAACTTGTACCACCGCTCGTCGTGGACACGCCCCTCGCCAGACTTGACAAAGAAGTCCGCGCCAGCGTGCTCGGCGAGCTCTATATGACCTGCCATCAGTCGATTCTTCTATGCACGAACGCAGAAATCGACCCAGACGGCCCCTTGTTCGAACGCATTCGGAACAAAATCGCCCGCGCCTATACCCTGCATGCCCATGGCCGGGCCGACAGCCCAGATTACCAGGTAGAAATCAGGAGCGGCTACTTCGGACGCGACCCTTAGGCCGGACCACTCAGGATGACGCCATGAAATTCGAAACCAGCAGCGAGACACACGACTTCATTGGAACCGTCTCCCCGCGGGTGGGTGCCCGCAATCAGGCGGTGCTTGGCCGCGCCGCGTTATTCTTGGCGCTGGGCGAGAGCGTACCATCCGGGTACAAACCGAAGGACGCGAGAGGCGTCACCCTCAATGATGAGCAGATCCTTGGCGACGAGCTTCGCGATTTGGCCCATGCTGCCCTGAATCACCGTGCCGGGCGCACGCTGGATGAGGCGGCGTACCGGCAGGCATTCCGCCAGCATTTTGAATATGGTTGCCACCGCTTACGCCAAATCTGGTCAGAGGCAAGGAATGACCAGGTAAATTTTGTGACGATGCTGCTAAGAGTCGCAGGTGGTCGCCCGACGACGGGAGCGAGCATATCTAGGGGCCGCGCACCAAGGCCCCTTCCTGTCGTTGAGAACGAAGTCAGGCTGAAAGTGCTGGTCGACGCACCCGAGTGGTCGCTTAATGGCCCCGGAACCAGTAACGGTCTCCTCGTCATTTCTGGTCAGCCGGGCAGCGGCAAGAGCCAACTTGCGCTAGACCTATTGGCGCAACTTGCAAATGCCGGCGTACGCTTTGTATTTTTCGACATGAAGGGCGAGCTGGAAGATGACGCGGGCAACAGGCAGCAACGCGAAACCCGGGAGCGATTCCTTAAGCAAACCCGCGCACGTTACACACGTCTGATTCGGCAAGACCTGCCCATCAACCCGCTGTACCGCCACCCCAACCCGACCCAGAACGCGCAGGTCGCCTACGAGATCGCTGGGCTGATCCGTTGCTTTGCTCCGCAACTTGGCGCCAAGCAGGAGCGCAATATTTCCGATGCGTATCAACACCTGCAGGCCCCTAGTTTTCCTGCGCTGCTGCTAGAGCTAGAAAATCGCGACGCTACGGGCGTGGACCACGCAATTATCAAGAAAATCGTTGAATTTAACCTGTTCGCCAGTGCCCACGATTCCGTCACCCTCGAAGAGTGGCTGGACGGTTCAATCGTGATCGACTTCAAGGGATTTGGCACCGATAGCGACACTAAGGCGCTGGCGGCAGCGCTGATCCTGAACCTCTTAATTAAGAAGCTTAACCAGCAACTCGGCGTAAAGAACGAAATCCAACCATTAAAGATGGTGCTATTCGTCGACGAGGCACACCTTCTGCTTCCAAGGGAAAACAGAGCGGGACTACTTAGCTCGCTTGCTCGACAAGGGCGGTCGTGGGGATTTCCGGTGTGGCTGGCGTCGCAGGACGCCGATAAGTTCCTCACCGAGGGAGAGAACGAAACAAACTTCGCAAGCCTCGCCGAGTGCGGGGTGCATTTCTCGCCCCACGCCCTAAGCGCCGCCAACCAAAAGCGCATACTCGGCAGTACGGTAGACCGACGACTGCCGAAGACCGAGGCGGTTCTATTTAGCCGTGGCAGGCTACAGGAAAGCGGCGTGGCCCGGCAGTTCTGGAAGGATGGAGGAAAGTAATTCATGCCACCCAACCCCGTAACCACAGGCCCCAAAGCACTCATCGACGCTTCACCCACAAAGGATTTCTTCATCCACATGCTCACGCGTGACATCCCACTCACGCGATCGATCTTGGACCTCGTCGACAACTCGGTTGACGGTGCAAAGCGCACGCGACCTGACGGAAACTACGACGGACTGTGGGTACGCATTGAACTGAATGCTGAACAGTTTCGAATCGCCGACAATTGTGGGGGAATTCCGGTCGATGTGGCCCGCAACTATGCGTTCCGGTTTGGACGTCAAGAAGGGGCTAAAGACACTCCGGGGTCAATGGGCCAGTTCGGGGTCGGCATGAAACGAACTTTTTTTAGACTGGGGCGACACTTTATCGTCCACTCGACAACCAGAAACTCCCAATTCACCGTCGACCAAGACGTGGATCACTGGCTGGCTGATTCCGATGCCCCTGAGAATTGGCACTTTAAGTTCAAGAAGTTGGAAACAGGGTTGCGAATAAAGGAAGAAGACACAGGGACAATCATTGCGATAGAACGGCTTCTGCCAAACGTGAAAGACACATTTGCGCTGGAGAATTTCAAGGGACGACTTGCCGAGGAACTGGGCGACGCTCACGCACTGACCCTGAATTCTAAGCTTGCCATTACGCTCAACGGTTTGCCGATTCGACACGCCCCCCAACAATTATTCGCCTCACAAACCCTGAAACCTGCATTTCTGGAGAAAGCGTACAGCAGTCAAACGCTTGCTGGACATCGAGGCCCGCCCGTCAGAGTGAGGCTGTATGCAGGCGTAGCCGAGCGGAACATCCACGATGGCGGCTGGTACATCTTCTGTAACGGACGCCTGATTCTTCGTGCCGACCAGACCCCAGCCATGGCGTGGGGAGAACGCCATCAGATGCGCGCCTACCATCCCGATTTCGCCTTTTTTCGAGGTTACGCGTACTTCGATTCCGATGATGGATCCCTGCTGCCGTGGACGACAACAAAGACGGGCGTCGACGCGGATTCGCCGATCTACAAAGCCGTCCAGCGAGAAATGATCGAAATGACCAAACCAGTCCTGACCTCTCTCAGCAACCTCGCAAGGGAGCGCGCGACCGATGGAAAAGAGCACCCACTTGAAACGGCGATCACCACCGCACGCCCAACGCTGGTTCAGGAAGTGGCTCACCCCTCCATTTTCTCTGCGCCGCCGCCAGCGCCAATCCCCAAAGGGCCGAAGATGCAGAGAATTCAGTACGACAAGCCAGCCCCCGAGGTCGAAAGAGCCAAGCGGATGCTGAAAGTCAGGTCCTTTACAGCGGTGGGCGAACGAACATTTGACTATTTCATGAAGTACGAAGGAGGAGAAGGGGAGTAATGCCGGAGAGCTACCGAATAGTTAATTACGCGCTCCGCCCAGCAAAGGCGATCGAGCGCCGTATGCTCTGCGCCGCTTTCGAGCGGCTTTACCCATTTCAAAGTGTAAAGGATTACCGCTATCTTGGATTTGGTTCGATATATTTCAGCGATTTCCAGCTCATGCATCGGGCTCTTGGGATCACCGACATGGTCAGCATCGAAAAAGACGTGTCCGCCAAACCGTGCCTCCGCTTTAACCGTCCGTTCAGATGTATCCGACTGAAGTTCGCAACCTCGTCCGAGATACTCCCAACAATGCGCTGGAGCCGGCGGAGCATCGTGTGGCTGGACTACGATGACAAGCTCAACACGGAAATCCTGGGAGACATCGCAACGGTCTGCCTGCGCGCCGCGAGTGGCAGTGTGTTGGTGGTTACAGTAAATGCCCACCCAGACGCGGAACCACCCAAGGACGAACGCGATTCGTACCCGGAGCAAACGGGGCAACCCTTTGAGCTGGGGGATTACCGCCTGCGCCTTGCGAAGGGCTTGCTGGGCGAGAAGCTGCCCGCAGGAACAACCGGAGCGGATTTGAGGGGACAAGGGGTTGCGCGGGTCTTTCGCGATGTCATTCATAACGTGATCGAGGAGCAAGTTTCACTGCGCAATATCGCGCTGCCCGAGGGGGAAAGAGTTCAGTACCGCCAGCTATTTCACTTCCGATACAAAGACGGAGCGCAGATGGTGACGGTCGGCGGGATTTTCCACCGGGCGTCAGAAGAAGCGAATTTTCTTGCTTGCGGATTCAGCGCGTTGCCCTTCATCAGAAACGGAGGAGACCCCTGTACGATCAAAGCACCCTGCCTGACCCCAAAGGAGATACGCCATTTGAACGCACAACTGCCAAAAAAAAGACCGGCATTTAAGCTGCGGGTGCCTGGCGTTCCCGACACGGATGTTCAGCACTATGCGGAGGTCTATCGCTATTTTCCGACCTTCTCTGAGGTGTTCTTCTCCTGAAAGCCGTTAGGCATCCAACATCCGCACTACTTTCGCGAGGCCCGCCAACGTTGCGTCGACCTGGTCTGCGTCGTTCTCGGTGCCCAAACTAAATCGAATCGTCTGCCGCGAGGCGGCGGAATCCGGCTTCATCGCCCTAACCACGTGGGACGGTTCATCTGAGTCCGCCAGACACGCCGAACCGGACGACGCACAAATACCCTCCTTATCGAGCAGGACGAGCAACGCCTCAGAGTCGACACCATGAAAAGTTATGCTGCTGGTGTTCGGCAGCCTCTGTGACTTGTGACCGTTTAGCTCGGCGATTGGAATCGTACTCAAAATGCCCTCCTCCAACGTGTCACGCAGCGGGCGGACGTTGCTGTCGTACTGCGGCAACCGTAGCCGAGCCAGCCCTGCGGCCTTACCCATCCCGACGATCAGCGGCACACACTCCGTCCCCCCGCGCCGTCCCCGCTCCTGGTGCCCCCCAAGAAGCATCGGAGAGAATGGTGCCTTGCGCCGGACATAGAGCGCACCAATGCCCTTTGGCGCACCAAACTTGTGCCCCGCGAGCGAGGCGTAATCTACCCCTACCTGCCGAACATTGACCTCGGCCTTCCCCACCGGCTGCACGCCATCACAATGGAAAAGCACACCGCGACTGCGGCAGATCTCCGCGATTTCCGCAATTGGAAACAGTCCCCCCGTTTCATTATTTGTCCACATTAACGAAACCAGGGCCGTATCGTCCGTGACAGCATTTTCCAGATCCGCCGTCCTTAGCAGCCCTTCGCGATCCACCGGCAAATAGGTAGCCCGGTACCCACGCTTCTCCATTGCGCTGCAATAGGTCAACACGGACGAGTGCTCGACGGCGGAAGTTACGATGTGCCGCTTTCCGGGAGCTGCCCCGAGCGCGGCGCTTATCGCTGCGTTGTTACTCTCCGTGGCGCACGATGTGAACATTACTTCGCCCGGGCTCGCCCCGATTAGCTCGGCCACCTGTGCCCGGGCAACTTCGATGACGGTCTTAAGCTTAGAACCAAAACGGTAGCTGCTGGAGGGGTTTCCCCATTCCTCCTTGAAGTACGGCAGCATCGCCTCAACGACTTCCGGCAACACGGGCGTGGTCGCATTGTGGTCAAGGTATATCATTGCAGCAACTGTACCCGCCGCGCACCAAAGCCCAAGTCCTGGAAGCCGCAACGGCTGTGGTTGACCGCCGTATGTTGCCCCAAAGCAACCCGACCGTGGCCCAAGGTCACACGGCGGATATTATCCGTATTTTGCTGATGTTCACAAGAAAAGAAATACCAAAGACAAATACCGAACACCGCAACCCCGTCTGCCAAACCGCCAATGGAACGCGGCCCAGCGCCCACGCCGGCCCAACCCCAATCCAAAATCCGTTATCTACCCCGCCCACCCCTATAGCTATTGTCATGATAAGGTACAGACCCACCTATCACGACGGAGCTGCACCATGACCGCCCCCAATAATTCCAGCTGCTTTCCCGACAACCCGCCCTGGCGCCGCCCCCAGTCCTCCGCGGCTCGCTCCGACCCGGGCGTCCTCCCGGAACTCCTCAAGTTCGCCGACGTCGCACCCCGCCCCGTCCGTTGGTGCTGGCCCGGCCAAATCCCCTTCGGTAAACCCACGCTCCTCGCCGGCGCCGCCTCCGTCGGCAAATCCGCCCTCGTCTGCGATCTCGCCGCACGCTTCTCCGCCGGTCTCCCCTGGCCCGACGCAGCCCCGCCCCAGACCACCCCAACCAACCCCGCCGAAGCGGATCCGCCTCCGTGCGGACCGGGGCAGAGCGCAGCGCCGCCCCCAACAAAGCCGGGGCAGAGCGCAGCGCCGCCCCGGGTGTCCCCGCGCGACTCTGCTCCCCCATCCGCAGCGGCGCCATCTGATGGACCAAGCGCTGCCCCGCTCCGCGCCCTCGCCGAGTCCCCGCGTCCCGGTGTCGTCGAGTCCATTCTCCACCCACCCCTCGTGCCGCCCCCCGGAACCCCCGGCTGCGTTCTCTTCTTCGCCTCCCGCCCCGACCATGCCGACGTCATCTGCCCCCGCCTGCACGCCGCCGGCGCTGCCCTCCAACGCATCGTCGCCGCCATCGATTTCACACCCGCCGCCATCGAACACGCCCTCGACCGCTTCGAGGACCTCCGTTATTCTTGCCGCCCCGGCCCGGGCCAGCCCCTGCCTCCCGGCCTCATCGTCGTTGATCCGCTGGCCCCCGCCGTCAACCCCGCCCATGCCGCCGCCGTCCTCGATATGCTCCTGTACTTCGCCTGGGTCACCGATGCCGCTCTGCTTATCACCATGCCGCTGCGCCACGGCCGAGCCCCGGCCCTCCAACGCCTCCCCGACCGCCTCAACCTCGCCGCCCGCGCCCCCTGCATTCTCATCGCCTCCCGCGACCACCGTGACGAAAACCCCGACCCCGCCCGGCGCCTCCTCATCCCCTTGAAGAACCGCCTCGCCCCATTGGCCCCGCCCCTCGCCTTCCACATCAACTCCAACGCCCTCGACTGGTCCCCCCACACCCCTTCCGCCGACGCCCCCCAAACCAACCTCCCGGCCCC
>JAKASC010000043.1 GCA_021828245.1 Acidobacteriota bacterium | reverse complement strand
CGGCGGCGAGCGAAGCGGTGGAAGGCGCGCTGACGGCGGATTTGGCTCAGCCGGAAGCTCGCGGAACAGCCTACGGTATGCTCGGCGCCGTCAACGGCTTGGGGGATTTTCTCGCCAGCGTCGTGGTGGGAATCCTTTGGGCCAGCGTCTCGCCTGCTCTGGCGTTCGGCTACGGTGCGGCGGCGATGTTGGCTGGCTCGATCTTCGTTGCCAGTTTGAAACTACGCTGACAGCGGCTCGCTTTCTGCCGTAGCCTTGGGAAAAACAGAGGCCAAGAGGTTTTAGCTGTGCCGTGAGGTAATGCGGATGGACCCGCCGCTCGTGTGCAGCCGCAATAAGGCGCCGCCCGACCCCAGGAGCCCGTGGAAGCTCGAACGCGAAATTTTGCCCATCCGACGCAGGGGCAAATCTGTGGTGACACTGCCCCCGGAAGTTGAAGCGTCCACTTCAAGATTAACCTCTGGGTCGAGGGCCACGTGGATCGAGCCGCCGGAGGTTTCCAGGATGCCGCCGTCGGCATCCCCTCGAGCCAAGACGGCATCAATGGGTCCGCCCGAGGTTTGCGCATCCACCCGACCGCTGAGGCCTTCGATGCGGATCGGGCCACCGCTCGTGCGGGCGATCAGCGAACCTTCCAACGAACCAACGTCAATAGGCCCGCCGGAGGTGGAAAGTTGGGCATCGCCAGTTACCTCCCGAAGGCGGATGGGACCACCCGAAGTGCGGGCTGTGAGGCGTCCGTTCAGATCAGAGACGTAGATGCTGCCGCCGGAAGTGACCAGCAGCTCATCTCCTTCCAATTCCGAGGTGCGAATCGCGCCGCCTCCGGTTCGGATGTTGAGTCGGGTTTGGGTTGGAACGGTCACGTCAATGTGCAAATTGGTGTGGTTGAACCACCAACTCTGTTCTCGCCGATGAATCGTTACTTGAACCCGCCCCGGGCTCACGAGATACGTGATTTCAAACAGCTTGTTCAACCGCTCCCGATTGGACGTGATGACAAGGCGTGCCCCGTGGCGGCTGAGTCCGCTGACCGTCACGCTGCCTTGGTCCGAATTCAGGACAAATTCGCCGCCGGGCGATAAATTTAGCGTTTTCGTGATGCGTGTTTGCGCCCCTGCAATCGTCCCGAGCGCGAACACGGCCACGGTCGTAACCAAAATGATGCGCCGACTCATTCTCATCGCTCCCTCATAGCACCCTTGCGCGTTGGTTTTCAATTGTCCGTGCCTGGCGATTGCGGCGTGAAGGGAAGGCCCGACAACAGCCCGGCCGCCAGGGTGAGGCGCACAACCAAGAGAAGCGGCTCACACGTTAGTTCCCGCTGTAAATAAACACGCCGCCCATCCTTACGTAGATATTTACGGTTTGCCGGCCATAGGGGTTCCAAAAAACCGTCTTCTGGCGAAAGCCCGATCCGTCGGTCCCGTTCAAATCGCTCTGAATTGTTCCCAGCCAGGTGTGAGCGTACAAGGAGCGCACAATGTTGGCGGACACCAAGTCGTCTTCCACATCGCCATAGTTCACCAAGATTTTCTGGTTTCCCGTCAACCCGCGAAGAGTCACATCTCCATCAACGACGTGGAGGACCAAACCGGCGTCATAAGGCATGTGGATGCGGAAATTAACCGTCAATTTGGATTCGTCGCGAAAAGGCCGCCAGGGGCGGCGGGGCGGATAAATGGTCTCGAGTCGAACCTCGCGGTCCACTCCTTGGAGCCGCACTTGATAACGTCGGTAGAGCCGCTCGGCTTCTTTGGCGTTGCCGGCTCGAACAACCTTTCTCGCACGAATCTCGACGTGCGGATGATCCCACCCGATAATAGTAATGTCGCCGGTGCGCGTCGCTATCCTCAGCGTGCCCATCGAAAAAAGGCGAACCCGATAATGAGACACCTTACCGAATTCATCGGCCCTCATCGCCGGCCCGCAAAGTAAGGCAACTGCCAGCACCGCGCCGAGTCTTGCGCCCCACCCTCGAAGCGAACCCTGTGAGGCCGCCCTATCCTTGCGCCGTAACGTCATCGCACGATGCACCCGGTGTCCGGCCCTACGTCCTTAGATATGATGGTATCACTTTTATGGGATTTGCCCCACGGCGAGCCTTTAGCGCGACTTCGAGGAGCAGCGTCATCCATCCCTCTCGATTTAAGCGGTTTTCAGGATATGGCGCAAGGCGGATTCGATATCGGGATATTCGAAGTGGAAACCGGCAGCCAACAGGCGGGTAGGCTCCGCGCGCTGGCTCGAAAGAAGAAGTTCCTGCCCCATTTCTCCGAACAGCAGTCGAACGGCAGAGGCCGGTAAGGGCAGAACGGCGGGCCGGTGAAGGAGCTTGGCCAAGGTGTGAGTGAACTCCGCATTCGTAGCCGGACGGGGGGCGACGGCATTAACGGCGCCCCGCAGCGAAGTTTCAGTCAGAGTGAACAGAATCACTTGCACGAGGTCATCGAGCGCTATCCAACTTATGTATTGCTCCCCGCCGGCGATGGGGCCGCCCAATCCCATTCGAAACGCCGGCAACATGCGCGCGAGCGCGCCACCTTTGCGGCTGAGGACCATGCCGAGGCGGAGGTTGACGACGCGAAGTCCATTGGCGGCCGCGGGCTCCGTCGCGGCTTCCCAGTCCCGGCAAACCTCCGCGAGAAAACCGGTGCCGGAGGCGCTCGATTCGTTCAGCAGCTCCGCGCCTCGATTGCCGTAATAACCCACCGCCGAGGCGGCTATCAGAGCGCGAGGCGGAATGCGGGCGGCTGCCAAAGCTTGGGCTAACAGAGCCGTTCCGGTCACTCGGCTGGTCCGAATGCGGGCCTTGTGATTTTCCGTCCACCGATGCGCCACGCTTTCGCCGGCCAGATGAATCACGGCGTCGAACTCTTGCAAAGCGTCCGCATCCGGGCCTCGAGCCGGAGGGTCCCAGGTCAGGACGTCTTCGCCGGCTGCTAACGGTTGGCGAACCAATCGCGTGACGTGATGACCGGCAGCTTCCAATGCCGGCACCAGCGCCCCGCCGACGAGCCCCGTTGAACCGGAAACAAGAACTTGCATTCCTTGACCTCTCACATGGCGAAGGCAGGCCGAGCCCATGGCCTAACCCGCATGCAACCACCCCGCCCCGTAGCTTAGCACAAGCGTCACGGCACGGTGAAAATGGTGTTTTCATCCTCTCTCAATGTTTATACTGGTCGCGCATGGGCCGCGTAATTCTGGCTGGAAAAGAGTGGCGTCTGCGCGCGCTCTTGCGGGCGCAACTCATCGAAGAAGGAATCGAAGTTGAAGCTTTCGCGTCCGTGGCCAGTGCGGTGGCAAGCTTGGCACGCACTCGTTCGTTGCCGGCGCTGATGATAGCTGATCTTTCCGAGAGCAGTCAGCCGGAGGCTGAGGTCAGGGCCCTCAGCCGATGGGCTGAAATGATTCCATTGTGGCTTGTCGCAAGCCGCGCGACGCTGCCGGAATCCGTTGCGCGAAACCGTGGCTTTGAAAAAATTTTCTTTCGCCCGATAGACCTGGCGGCGCTGATTGAAGCTATCGAGGAAAGGGCCAAGATCGGACGTCCGAATAGCGTTGACAAACCGACCTCGACGGGTTAGACTAAAAATGCTTCCAAGGCTTGTGCGTCGGATGTTCCGCCAGTCGGACTTCGGCCACAACACAAAATGGATGCCCCCATAATAAATGAGGGGGCTCACGAATGAAGGGGGCCAATCTAATGAGCCCCCACTTTTATTTTCAGCCCCTCTTCCTCTCGATCCGGGGTCGAATGGTGTCCAAGTCAATGAACCTATTAGCGACGTTGATCAAATCATTTGATGTTGACCCCCTGCGCCCCACGATGCTCACGACCTTGCCGATGGCGCGCAAGTGGGTGATGATGGGAATGTAATCGCTGTCGCATCCCATCAGCACGACTTCGTCGTAAGTATTGGCCTCAGTAAGCAGCCTGAAGACAAGCTCGATGTCCAGATTGCCCTTCACTTTTAGCGGGCCCGCCGGGTCATCGCCTTTGATGACCCGAACCTCCTTGTCGACGACGCTGTAGCCGATACTCTGCAGTGCCGTCTTGAATCGGCGGTATTTTGTGACTCTCTCCGAGTCACCGACGGGGGGGGTGGCAGTAAAATAGTAAGCACAGGCCTTTTCCTTGTTGTCCGTGAAGAAGTGAAATACTAGGCGCCAGTCTATGTGCCAGTGGTTATCTCGCTGTGCGTAGAACATATTAGCGCCGTCGACGAACAGCCCGACCCTTTGCATTTTTCCCTCCAAGGCGGCGAGGCTTCCAAGACCTGCGCCTTGATCCGCATGATACCATATTCCTGTACATCCCTCTTGGTGGGCGGGGGTGGCGGAACCGGCAGACGCAACAGCCTTGGAAGCTGCTGGACGCAAGTCCGTGCGGGTTCAAATCCCGTCCCCCGCACTTTCTGACTTTGGGCGCACAGGAGTGCAATCATCTCTGAGCGACTTGCAGAGGCATCCTCTGGGCAGTGCCCGGAGTGTTCGGACCGGGCCATCACGGGAGGGTTGCTGCTGCGTCATGCAGTGGAGGGTTCCAAGACCCCATACCAGATCGAGTGAATGGATGCCAACCACGGGACGATCCGGAAAAAGCTCACAGAGAATGCCCAGCGCCAGGCGATCGTGAGGATCATTGAACGTCGGCACCAGGACGGCAGCATTCGCCACATAAAAATTCGCGTAGCTGGCGGGCAGTCGGCGGCCCTCAAAGAAGACGGGCTGCGGCATAGGCAAGCGGACAATCTCCAGCCGCGACCCGTCTTCGGTTTTCATGCCTTCCAGTCTCTCGCGGTTTTCCTCAAGCGGCCGATAATTCTCATCATGCGGATTGCTTTCTTGGCAAAGGACGACCGTGCGGGGGCCTGTGAATCGGCAGAAATCGTCCACATGGCCGTGGGTATCATCGCCGGCAATGCCACGAGCGAGCCATAGAATGTGATGTGCGCCAAGGAAATCGCGGAAGATTTTTTCTAGGTCGGCGCGGCCGAGGCCGGGGTTGCGGACTTGAACGGTAGGATCGAGAAGACATTCTTCGGTTGCCAACAGCGTCCCGCAGCCATTCACGTCAATGGCTCCGCCTTCGAGCACCACAAGGCTCTCGCCATGGCGGGCCTCAAAGATGCGTACTCCGAGGGCTTTGGCAACGCGTTCGGGCACACGGTTGTCCCGTTGCCAGTCAGGATACTTGGCCCAGGCGTTGAAGCGAAAACGGAGAATGGCCAACTCGCCATGCGCCGCGCCCGGAGCGGGCGGCCGCTGGAGGAAAAGCGGGCCGCAATCGCGCGTCCAACCGCGGTTGGTGGGAATGCGAAAGAACTGGATGCGCGAACTGTCCGCTCCAACCCGCGCCAACAGGCGGCGCGCCCGAGCCTCGTGCCGGGCGGAGTTAACCAGGATGCGGACCACCTCGCCGGCCGCGAGCTTGCGCACCAGGTCGCCGTAAACCCACGGAATGGGGCCAAAACGAGCCGGCCAGTCCGTCACATTGTGGGGCCAAGCGATCCAAGTGGCTTCGTGCGGCGCGGTTTCGGCGGGCAAGCGGAAGCCGAGCGACGCCGGAGTTCCTTCATCTTTCACGGCTTTTCTCCGTGGCCCGAGGCCGGTCGAGGAAGCGTTGACTGAGATCAGCGTAAGCATCAATGCGACGGTCTCGCCAGAAGGGCCAATGGCGACGAACCTCTTCTAGATGTCTCAAGTCCACTTCGCCGATTAAGATCTCCTCGCGCTTGCTCGACGCTTCCGCAACAACCACCCCTTGAGGGTCGGCGATGAAGGAGGAGCCCCAGAACTCAATCCCCGCCTCAGAGGGGTGGGCTTTCTCGAGTCCAACGCGATTAACGGCCGCCACGTAAACGCCGTTGGTGATGGCATGGGCGCGTTGCACCGTCCGCCAGGCTTCAAGCTGCGCTCTTCCGAACGCGCGCTTTTCGGCAGGATGCCAGCCAATGGCGGTGGGATAAAAGATGACATGGGCACCCCTTAACGACACCAGGCGCGCTGCTTCCGGATACCATTGGTCCCAACAGATAAGCGGGGCGAACCGGCCAGCGGGACTGTCAAACACTTGAAAACCTAAGTCCCCGGGCGTGAAATAGAACTTTTCGTAGTAACCGGGATCGTCCGGGATATGCATCTTGCGGTAGAGGCCAATGATTTTACCGTTGGGACCAAGGACGGCGGCGCTGTTGTGATAGATGCCCGGGGCTCGGCGCTCAAAGATCGGAGCAATGACGGTAATCCGCCTTCCGCGCGCAATTCGGGCCAAGGCTCGAACAGAAGGGCCCGGCACAGGCTCCGCCAGATCAAAAACCTTGACATCCTCGCGCTGGCAGAAGTATTGCGAGCGAAAGAGTTCCGGAAGGCAAACCACTCGAGCGCCGCGGCGCGCCGCTTCGCCGACCGCCTCAACCGCCGTCCGCAGATTCTGCTCCGGCTCCTTCGCGCAGGCCATCTGAATCAGGGCAATCTTCAAAGAGGTTGGCTGAGCCATGGGTTGAAAAGGATACCCGACCTGTCCATTGCGGCCAAGCAGGGGCAAAGTCACGTCCCACGCCCGGTGCTGCCACGTCGTTCTTTCTCCCGTCAGCGCGAGGAAGCTGGAAGAGGAGGAAGGTGGCGCCTGCTCAATGGAGGGATCGGATTAGATTTGCAACTCCTTCCCACATAAATTCTCCTCCGATGCAAAGGAGAATAAATGAAATAATCCGCATTATACCTTCCGCCATCGGCGCCGAGATGCGCCGCGTCAATCGGTCAGCGTAGGTGTAGCTCAGGTAAACCGAAGTCGCCACGATGATGATGCCCACCGTAACCGCCAAATAAGCGATGGCCGTTTGCACGAGGCTGGCTTTGGAAGCGTGGGCGCTCAACGTCAGAGTGACGACAATGCATCCGGGCCCGACGGTCAGGGGAAAAGTTAATGGATAAAACGCCAG
Source organism: Acidobacteriota bacterium (assembly GCA_021828245.1). Classification (GTDB taxonomy): domain Bacteria; phylum Acidobacteriota; class Terriglobia; order UBA7540; family UBA7540; genus JAKCCV01. The sequence goes on along the minus strand of JAKASC010000043.1, from coordinate 5,837 downwards.
GGATTCCAAATCAGCGGTGGGAGCAGAGGTCGGAAGTAAAGTGCTCGCTCCTGGATTGGGCTTGTTGAGCAGTGACCATCCCATCGTGGCCAACACAAACCCTCCAGCCACCTGAACGACGGGCATGGAAATCCCAAAAAAGCTGAGGATGTTGGTGCCGACTATCAAGACGATGAGAAGAAATAAGGTCATGTCGAAAGCAACTCGACGTGCCAGTTTCCGGCGCCTGTTGTGATCCGCGCTGCCCACCAGCCCCAGGAACAACACGGCCGATCCAACCGGGTTGACAACCGGCAGCAGAGCGCTCACGGTGAGCGGGATGAATCCCAAAAACTCTTCCACTGCCTTCATGGATATGCCCTTCTGCGCCTAACTGACAAGGCAACCGTACAATCGGCGACGCCGCGGGCGTTCTGGTCCGCCAATCTTTTCAGGCCGAGGCTTGGTGAATGAAGCCGCGAGAACCCCTTCAATTCTATCACGGCGAGCGGTGGTCGAGGCCGGCGTCGCCTGCCCCGGTAAGATTCGACGTCCTTTTGGGCCGACAATGTGTCGCCGCAGAGCCTGTTCCGCGAGACGGGAGAGCAAACCGTTCGCGCAGGCTCTTTGCATCACGCCGCCGCCGTGGGCTTCCATGTTATATTTGTGTTTCTGGCGACTAAGTTTGGATTTCCGTCGTACAGCCTGTAATGGGGGGAAGCTCGATGGCCGCGCGAGAAGAACAAGAAAGAAAACCCCGCGAGAAGGACGAGCGTCGGCAATACGTCAATTTCGCGTTCTACAAGGTTGATCCGGCCTGGCGGCGCTTGCCGGTCGAGGACCGCAAGTGCGGCAAGCTTCAATTTCTTCAGACGGTCCGGAAATATGAAACGGACATCATGGTCATCGCCTACTCATTGGTGGGCATTCGCGGCGATTGCGACTTTATGCTGTGGCGAATCGGCTATGAGCTGCCCAAGTTCCAGGAGATGACGGCCGAGCTGCTCGGCACAGGCCTTGGCCAATACCTGACGACCCCGTACTCCTATTTAGCCATGACCAAGCGCTCGACCTATGTGCGGGAGCATCACCACGCGGACCAGGAAGGCACGCGGCTTCGCCTGACGCCGGGGCAGTTTCGCTACCTTTTTGTTTATCCGTTCGTGAAGACCCGCGCCTGGTATCGGCTGACGCAGCCGGCTCGGCAAGGCATGATGAATGAGCACATCGAAATCGGTCACCGTTTCCCGACGGTCCGGCTGAACACGACGTATTCCTTTGGCTTGGATGACCAGGAATTTGTCGTTGCCTTCGAAAGTGATCGCCCAGAACATTTCCTCGATCTGGTCATGGAGTTACGCCACGCAGAAACCAGCAACTATACGCTGCGCGACACGCCGATCTTTACCTGCATCCACCACGAACTCGAGCGGGTCTTGGAGTTGTTGGGCGGATGAACAGCCCCCTGTAACGGCGGCTGTTGAATCGGCCACTGAGGAATCTTCGGGTGTTTCCGCTCATGAGCACATTTTCGGGAACCGAGGAGGACTACCATGAACGTGGGATTTATTGGGCTCGGAGCGATGGGGTCGCCGATGGCCAGAAACTTGGCTCGAGCAGGCCACCGGGTTGCCGCGTGGAATCGCACTCGAGCCCGAGCCGAGGAATTGAAATCCGACGGCGTGCGAATCGCTGAAACACCCGAAGAAGCGTGCCAAGGGGACGCGGTTTTTTCCATGCTGGCCGACGACACAGCGGTGGCGGATCTGTTTTTGGGTTCGCGCCAATTGATCGGGGCGCTTGGCCTTCAAACCATTCACATTTCCTCAAGCACCATCAGCACCGATCTCTCGCATCGCCTTACGGAGGCTCATCAGGCCGCTGGGCGCGAATTCGTTTCCGCGCCGGTTTTTGGCCGCCCCTCCGCCGCGGAAGCCGCGGAGCTTGTGATTGCCGTCGCCGGGCCGCCCAGCGCCATCGCGCGCTGCCAGCCCTTGTTGGACGTGGTAGGCCGGAAAACCGTCGTCGTGGGTGAGCATCCTCCCGCCGCCAACGTCTTTAAGCTGGCCGGTAATTTCCTGATTGGCTCGACCCTCGAAACCCTGGGAGAAGCTTTCACCCTCCTCCGAAAGTCAGGGGTTGATCCTCGCGTTTTCTATGAAACGATGACTTCAACCCTGTTTGCCGCTCCGGTCTATAAAGGTTACGGCGCGCTTATTCTGGAGGAGAAATACCAGCCGGCAGGCTTCAAGGTTCCGCTGGGGTTGAAAGACGTGCGATTGATTTTGGCGGCGGCCGAAGCTGTTTCCGCGCCGATGCCCGTAGCCAACATTGTCCATGACCACTTGCTCACCGCCAAGGCCCGCGGCTGGGAGGATCATGACTGGTCGTCAGTGGCGCGTGTGGTGGCAGAAAATGCAGGTCTTTGAGTCGGACCGCGACAGGCCTTCGGTAAGCCCGATGAGAAGAGGCGAAAGGCTCCATTTCGAGGGTGCGTGGACAGGCTCATGTGAGTTCGATGCCTCGCTCGAGGTCCGGGACCGCCGGCAGCCGACAGCCTAATGGGGAGATGCGCCATGCAACCGAAATCGAAGCCGCCACGGCTCAAGAGAAACCATCCGCCCTCAAAGAAGCGGAAGAAGGACTATACATCCCCGGCACGGCTGAAGCGGATATATGAGGCGCTGGATCAGCTCTTCCCACAGGCTCAATGCGCGCTTCGTCATGAAAATCCCTTTCAGCTTCTGGTGGCGACGATTCTGTCAGCTCAGTGTACGGATGAGCGTGTTAATCAAGTCACGCCGGAGCTCTTCCGCAAATATCCCACGCCGCAGGATTTCGCCGCGCTGGATCCCAAAGATCTCGAGCCCGACATTCGCTCGACGGGATTTTTCCGCAACAAAGCCAAGAATATTGTTGCTGCGGCCCGCAAAATCTGCGCCGACTATGGCGGCAAGGTGCCCCGGACCATGGAGGAGATGCTCACTTTGCCGGGCGTTGCGCGCAAGACGGCCAATGTCGTTCTGGGAACTGCTTATGGCCTGGCAACCGGCGTCGTTGTGGACACGCACGTCTTTCGGATTGCGCATCGCCTGAAACTTTCCGAAGGAAAGACGCCAGAAAAAGTGGAAGAGGATTTGATGCGCTTGGTGCCCAAAGAACGATGGGTGAGCTTTGGCCATCAAATGATTTGGTTCGGGCGAAAAATCTGCCAGGCGCGCAAGCCACTTTGCGCAGAGTGCCCGCTTGAGGCGACGTGCGATTCGCCCGATAAGACGGTTTGAAGAAACTGGGAAATCCCCCGGCGAGCCGACCTCCGGGAATTTTCTTGCAGACAAGCGGTTACACTCGATCCTCGCCACGGCGCGCGATCTCGCGCGTTAATTCTTGCGGAAGGATGAAGGTGACGCGTTCCGGCACGGATTCCACTTCTTCCACGGTTTGCGCGCCAGCCTGCTTCAGAAATTCCACGACATCCTGTACGAGATGCTCGGGCGCCGAAGCGCCGGCGGTGAGGGCCACGCACTCGACGTCCTCGAGCCATGCCAAGTCAATTGCCGAGGCGTCGTCAATCAGGTAGGCGCGCGCGCCATAACTCTCCGCCACCTCGCGGAGCCTCCGGGAATTGGAGCTATTATCCGAACCCAGGACCAGCACAAGCTGGGCCTGTTGCGTGAGGCGCTTGACGGCTGTCTGGCGATTTTGCGTGGCGTAGCAGATATCGTCGCTGGCGGGCGTGGCGAGCGTGGGGAACCTTCGTCGCAGCACATTGAGGATAACCTGGGCGTCGTCCACTCCCAACGTCGTCTGGGTGACCACGGCCACGCGGTCGGGGTTAAGCACCTCGACTCGCTCCGCCTCTTCCACGGTGCCCACCAGGAGGATACGACCCGGAAGCTCGCCCATCGTGCCTTCCACTTCCTCGTGACCGGCGTGGCCGATCAGGATCACCGTGCGTCCTTCCCGGCCAAAGCGAAGAGCTTCCAGATGCACCTTGGTGACCAGCGGGCAGGTCGCGTCAATGACTCTTAGGCGGCGCGCGGCGGCGCGGGCCCGGACCTCGGGAGAGACGCCGTGGGCGCTGAAAATAGTCAAGGAACCTTCGGGGATGCTTTCCACTTCGTCCACGAAGATGGCGCCCCGGCGCGCCAGCGATTCGATAACATAGCGGTTGTGAACGATCTCCTTGCGGACATAGACTGGCGGCTCAAATAGCTCGAGCGCCATATTCACCACGTCAATCGCGCGGTCCACGCCGGCACAGAATCCACGCGGCCTTGCGAGAAGAACCCTTTGAAGTTTCCTGGACAACGCGTCCACCCTGTCGGCCTATTGGCAGTATCGGCTCACCAATAGCTCTATGCTAACAGATCGTTCGCTTAATCCCAAGCCTTATTGGGCCCTCGGTTGCCGTCATGACGAATGCTTTCGCTGCGCCCTTCAATTAGGGTAAGATGCGGTTTCAGATTCTGAATCTGGAAAGCGAGAATTGATGAACTCTGCTCAGGACAAACTGCGGAACTTTGTTCCCCAACACTCCTTTTTTGTCGGGATTGATTCCGATGGCTGCGTGTTTGACACGATGGAGATTAAACACAAGGAATGCTTTATTCCTGCCTTCATCCTTCACTGGAGCCTTCAAGCCATTTCCAAATACGCGCGAAGGGCCTGGGAATTTGTCAATCTGTACTCACGATGGCGCGGCGTGAATCGGTTCCCCGCCCTGACTCAAACGATGGACCTGTTGCGGGATTGGCCCGAGCCGATGCGCCGCGGCGTGGAAATCCCGCACCTCACCTCGCTCGAAGCGTGGATCCATTCCGGCCAACCGCTGGGCAATCCCTCTCTGGAAGCCGAAGCTAACCGTACCGGGGATGCGCTCTTGCAACGCACCGTGACGTGGAGCAAGGATGTGAATCGGCGGATTGCCGAAATGGTGAAGGGCGTGCCGCCCTTTCCGTATTTTCGAGAGTGCGCAGAGCGTCTCGCTCGGGAGGCGGACATCATTTGCGTCTCGCAAACCCCGGGAGAAGCGCTCGAGCGCGAATGGGAAGAGCACGACATTGCCCGCTACGCCGCCGTCATCGCGGGGCAGGAAATGGGGAGCAAGAAAGACCACCTCCGCTTGGCGGCGGGAGGAAAATACGCCACCGGCCACCTGCTCATGATCGGAGATGCGCCGGGGGACCTCGCTGCGGCTCGCGCCAACGGCGCCCTCTTTTTCCCCATCAACCCCGGCCACGAGGAGGAATCCTGGCGGCGACTACGCGATGAGGGGATCGGTCGCTTTTTCAACCAGACCTTCGCCGGAGACTATGAGACCGCGCTCATCGCCGACTTCGAGAAGCTCCTGCCGGAAACTCCACCCTGGAAGTGACAGCGCCCAGCAGATCACGGCTTGGCGGGAGGGAACTCAACCTTGGGCACAGCACGAGCCGCCCCCACCGCGGCAAAGTAATTGTTCTCGCGGTGAAACCCTGACATTGCCGCCACCAAATTGTTGGGAAAAAGCCCAATGTAGGTGTTATAGCTGCGAACCGCTTCGTCGTACCGGCGCCGCTCGACCGCAATGCGGTTCTCGGTTCCTTCCAACTGGTCCTGTAACTCCAAAAAATTTTCATTGGCCTTAAGGTTCGGATAGGCCTCCGCCACCATGAGAAGCCGTCCCAGCGCTCCATCGAGCTGGGAATTGGCGGCGACGCGGTCGGTAGGCGTTCGGGCAGCGATGAGTGCTTCTCGCGCTCGCGTCACCGAATCGAACACCGTTTGTTCGTGAGCGGCGTAGCCCTCCACCGTATTGACCAAGTTTGGAATCAAGTCGGCTCTCCGCTGAATGACGACGTCCACCTGGGCCCACG
>JAKASC010000042.1 GCA_021828245.1 Acidobacteriota bacterium | reverse complement strand
GCAATGGAACGTTTTCCGATGTGGCTCAGGCGGCAGGCGTGGAGGATTACGGAGCCGGCATGAGCGTCTGCTGGATGGATTTTGACAACGATGGTCGGATGGACCTCTACGTCGCGGATATGTGGACAGCCGCCGGGCGGCGCGTCACCGCGCAAGATGTCTTTCAGCCTCGGGCAACGCCCCGCGTGAGGGCTTTTTTTCGCAAGCACGCTTCGGGCAATTCCCTTTTTCGCAACCTGGGAAACCATCATTTTGCCGACGTCACCGCCTCGGCGGGCGTGGGCATAGGCCGCTGGGCGTGGTGCTCGGATTCCTGGGACTTCGATCAGGACGGTTATCCCGATCTGTACATCGTCAACGGCTTCATTTCAGGTCCGCGCAAGCAGGAACTCGCCAGCTTCTTCTGGCGTCAAGTAGTTGCGCAATCACCTCTCAACGCTTTGCCCTCGCCGGGTTACGAAAAAGGTTGGAACGCCATTAATGAGTTGATTCGATCCGACGGCACCTGGGACGGCTATCAACGCAATGTCTTCTATGTCAACAACCGGCGCGGGGGCTTTATAGATGTTTCGGGGGTGGTGGGGCTCGATATTATTCAGGATTGCCGCTCCTTCGCGTTGGCCGACTTTGATCACGACGGGCGGCTCGAGGTTGTCCTCAAGAGCCGCAATTCGCCGCGGCTCAGAATGCTCCGCAACAGTATGCAACACCCCGGAGCGGCATTGGCGATTTCCCTTCGAGGCCGGAAGAGCAACCGAGACGCCATTGGAGCTACTGTTAGCATCGAGAGCCCGCAGGGTCTTCAATCGAGAGTGCTTCAGGCAGGTGGCGGATTTTTGACCCAACACACCAAGCAACTCTTCTTCGGCCTGGGAAACGCCCAAATGGCTGTTCGCGCCACCGTCCGCTGGCCGAACGGTCAGGAACAGACATTCGAGAACCTGCCCCTAAATTCGCATGTTGAGATTGAGGAAGGACAAACCACCTTTCGGGTTGCTCCCTTTGGCACGGCTTCCCTTGGTCCCGGCTCGGTCTCGTTTCCTCTGCCCGTCAGAGACGATTCGGAACACAGCCAAACTTGGCTGATCGAGCCGCTTCAGGCTCCTGACTTCGCCTTGCCCGATCTCAACGGGAAGGTGGAAAAGCTCGAAAGTTTTCGCGGTCGCCCCCTACTGCTGAATTTTGGGGCGCTCGGTTGCTCGCAATCGAGAGAGCAACTGCGGCGTTTCGAGGCCGACCTGACGCGCTTTTCGGATGAGGGTGTGGCGCTGCTCACCATCTTGGTCCCCCAGACGTCCGAAAGCATGAAGATTCGGAATCGCGCCAACCTTCGCTCAATGCGGTTTCCAATACTCCTCGGCGATGCGGACGTGGTGGCGATTTACGACCTCTTATACCGTTATCTGTTCGATCGCCACCGCAACCTCATTACGCCCACTTCATTCCTTATTGACCCGCAAGGGTGGATCATTCGAGTTTACCGTGGCCGCGTGAACCCGCGGAGCGTCTTGAGCGACTGCGCTTCGGCGCCCCGCACAACAGCGGAGCGAATTCGGCGGGCCTTGCCGTTTGCCGGCACCTATTACGGCGGTCCTCTTCAGCGCAATCAATTCACCTATGGGGTTGCCTTTTTTGAACGTGGGTACAGCAATCAGGCCATCACATCCTTTCGGCAAGCCATTCAAGCCGACCCCACGAATCCCGACGCCTTTTACAATCTCGGAACCCTCTACTTAAGAAAGCACATGCTGGCCGAGGCCCGCCAAGCCCTGCAAACCGCTGTCAGGCTGAAACCGATCTATCCCAATGCTTGGAATAACCTCGGCATGATCGCGGCTGAAACAGGCAACATCCAGCAGGCAATTGCGAATTTTGAGCGCGCTATCCAACAGGATCCCTCCGACGCTATCGCGCTCGAAAACCTGGGCAATCTTTACGACCAGCTCGGGAGGAAGGCTGAAGCAGAAGCGGAACTTCAACGAGCCGTCTCGGTGGCGCCCAACGATCCACAAGCCAGCTACACGCTGGGAATGTTTTATGCCAAGCACGAGGACTTGCCCAAGGCCGAACGCTTCCTTCAAAAAGCGATTGCACTCCAGCCGGATTTTCCCAGCGCGCTAAATAATTTGGGTGTCGTTTTGCTCCGTTCGGGGCATCCTTCGGCGGCGGAACGCACGCTGCAACAGTGTCTCCGGACGGCTCCCGATTTTGAGCAAGCCTACTTGAATCTGGCCCGCCTGTATGTCATCCAGGGTCGGCGCCGCGCCGCGCTGCGCCTCCTGCGAGAATTCCTTGGACGGCATCCTTCGAGTGCGTTGGCGAAGCGCGCCCTGGAGCAGCTTACTCGGTAAAGCTTTTGCGAAGATGCCTCCTGGGGCAGGGTGACCGACGGCCATGCGATTTCGCTCAAGAAAGCAGCGCCGAGATCGGACGGCCATTGACAGGCAGTGATGGGACGCCGAGCCACTCGGCCATGGTCGCCATCACGTCGGGAAGCGTGACGCGGGTGGATACATCGAGGTTCGCGCGGGCAGCCTCGGACGCCGGAATGGCCAGCATTTGGTTCACTCCTTCCGCCAACAGCAGATACAGCGTTTTCCCGCGGTAAGGCAGTTCGCCGCTTGACTTCAGCCAGATGTAGTACGTTTCCAACTCCACGTCCACGAAGGAGCCCAGCGGGTCCTGGGTGAGGGGAATTTTATCCGTGGGCCGAGGTTGTGAAAATAAAAGGAGGCTGCTAAAGGGTTTGAGCTTATCGCGCACGCCGAAGCGCGCCACCAAGAGGCGAGGCCGGGCGCGGTGCAGGGCCTGGACACTGCTCCACTCAACAAACGAATTGTTGATAATCAATGTTCCGTTCCCGCCCAGAACCAGGATATCGCGGATAAAATCCACGACCGCGCGATCGTGATAGAGCGACAAACCTTCGTGCGGTCTGGCCTCCAAGGTCTCGAGCCATTCTGAAAGCTGCACCGGCCCACCGACGCCGCCGGTAGAAACCTTAGAGTAAATGGCCTCCGAAAGCCGTCGCCGATAGGGTCGCAGCCGCCGGTAGCTAAGTCCTGTGGCGCTCGGCCCCGCCGTGGCGATTTGGTCGTTCTGCTCGCACATCGTGTGGAGTTCGTCCCCGGTTTCTATGAGCCACCGCTGCGAGGGTGGAAGGCCCTTCACTTGGTCCAGCCATTTGAAAAGTGTGGGTGCTTTGGAGGCGGGTGGTTTCCCCGTGAGCAACTGGGCCAAGAAAGGTTCTGTGGTTTGCGCGGCGCCGAGGTCGAGCGGAATGCGAACCCCCACGCCCCGCAGGCGCTGCCAGAGCGTCTCGCGCTCGATGGCAATTCCCTCGCTATAAATGAGCACGACCAAGCGCGGCGGTAGGTTGGAAGAGTAAAGCCGCGCTTCGACCATCGGCTCGAGCTTCTCGAAAATGGCGCCTATCAACCGCCGCCATTCGAAGTTGGTGCTTTGCCGTCGCAGAAATTGGAGCTGCTCCTGCTGAAGAGTTGCCGCGTTCTTTGCATCGAGCCGCGCGCAGCCCGTCTTGGCCTCAAAGGCGCTCAACGGCCCGAACATCTGTTCAAACTCTGCTGGAGTCAACGCGGAGAGCTGATCGAATAAAGCCCGGAAATAATCCCTTTCCGCTTCAAACAGGGAGGGCCACCTCTGGATTTGGATGAGGGTATTGACCAGAAACGTCCGCGGCAGACGCTTCAGCACGGCTTGGTGTTGTTCGACCAAAGCCTTGGCGTCTGGAGTGAGCCCGTCGTAAATGTCCATCACTGAATGTCCTGTGCCCCGGGAGGCGCCACGCGAATCACCTGACCGCTGCCAAATCCTTTACCCACCGCGAGGGCCTTGAAGGCCGAAAGGGCCTAAACGGCCAATTCCACCAGGGGCTTACCCTGCAGGTCAGGAGCCTTGAAGCCAAGGATTTCCGCCACCGTCGGCGCAATGTCCACGTGCCGGATGGGCCGTTCCGAACCCGCTCGACGAGGCACCCCTTCGCCAAGCGCCAGCAGCCATACGCGCCGGCAGGAGGGATCACCGCTCCGGTGGTTGCAAAAACCGTTTCCATCCGCATCGGCATCGCGTCCCAGCTCCGGAATCACAAACATGGTGGTGCGGCCGCGATAGTCCGGAGAAGTTTGCACGTATTGCCACAAATCCCACACCAGCCGATCGGTCCGCATGATGCCCTGAAGATAGAGCGAATAAGAACCGAAGTGAGCTATATCCATGTCCCAGAAATTCACCAGCATCAGCGAAGGAGAGAATCGTCGCATGATTTCCTTGGCCATAAAAAACGTCAGCGTGTCTCCGCTCGAGGGCACGCGCGGGTCGTTGAAATAATCGAGAAGCGCCTTCTCCAGGCTAAGTTTGAGTTCATGGCTGATGTGGTGCCCGGACTCATACACCTGCCAGCCGAAGCCTTCATAGCCTTCGTCGAGGGAAGAAAGCATCTGCTTGGCGAAAGCCTCCCGATTCTCCACGCCCGGGCCTTTATCCGTGCTGACGGCGTGCTGAATGGCATCGAGTAGAAGCTGTTTCGGCAGAATTACGTTGGCCGCGTAGCGGTCACCATAACCTCGGACATTGCTCGCCCCCATCAGGCCGAAACTTTTGTTCGTGGCAATCACCCACGCCTCTTCGGCGGGGAGCCTACGTTCTTTGCGGAAATATTCAAACAGCGTCGGGCTCAAAGGCGGCTGACTTCCCCACGGGTCCACGGGTTGCCAGTTGCCCGTCACCAGAGCGGCGCTCGAGTTATAGTGGTCGGTAATGCCGTCGTTGATGGCTGTCGGATAGAGCAGGCCTTGCGGAATCAGATCCTGCGTCAGATGGGGAATATTCCGCCAGCCTTCTGGAGCTAGGGTGTCTTTGTAACGGGCGCCGCCGCCAAAGGTCGCAATGATGACCCGATGGGTCGGTTTTTTGTAGCTCCTGAGCCTTTCCGCCAACGCACGTCGAGGCAAAAAATGCTCTGCGAGAAAAGCCGCAATCAGGCGGAGCACATCACGCCGTCGTGGGTTCCAATCATGGCCAAGGCTTTCCGTTGTGTCCGGCATGGTTCGCCTCAGTACTCCGTTATCTCGCCGCCTTTGATGCTCTTGGTCACGCCGGGAATATCGAAGGGGTGGTCGTAGCCCGGTTGGATTCTGCCGCTTTGCGTGTAATAAGGCCAAGTATCAGCCACCACTCCTTTTCCGCCATGATTCATCATCGTAATCTTTGTAATGAGCTTGGTGGATTTGTATCCGTACTCAAAAGGAATCACCAATCGCAGCGGCGCGCCGTGCTCGGGCGTCAAGGGATGGCCATACATGCCCGTTGCAAAGAGGGTGTGAGGATAGAGCAACGCTTCCAGGCTGTGAAAATCGTAATAGCGATCGGCGCAGTCCACGCGCATCCAGGTGGCGCCCGGCTTCGGCCGAATAATTTTGAGGAGCTCCTTGGCTCGAAATCCATTCCACGTAATTCGAGCCGACCAACATTGAACGCATTTTAGCCGGCTGCTTTGTGTAATCTGAGGCAAAGAATGAAGGTCCGCCAGCTTCAGCCGCAAGGGTTTCTCAACCAAGCCGCCAATCTCCAATTCCCAGGTGGCGAGGTCGGGAGCCGGAATGGGATTGAATTCCATGACCTTGAGGTGAAATTGATCCGGCTTGTCCGAGGGAATAATCCAATGGCTGTTGGGCGCTCCGCCGGCGGCCGGTGGCGCGGCGGGCGAGGGAGGACAAAGAGGGCGCGGTGAGGCGATCGCCGCAGGGCCTGCTCCCAGCGCCGCAACCGTCCCCGTCTTCACAAGACCGTCGAGAAATTTTCTGCGGTTCATTTCCTACCTCGCGCAATCGGTTGGAAGTGGCAGCGTGCCGTCCCCGTCAACAGCCTTTGTTCAATGGGCCGGCGGGTCAGCCTCTCCCTTCCGGGTTGAATAAACAAATTGGCGAATCTGCTGCCGCTCCTGATCCATTTCCGCCAGGTGGCGCGTGTAGAGCTGCTGGTGAATCTTGAACTCTTGTTCGGCAAGCTGTTTTTTCCCAAGATGCACGTAAGCCTGCCCAAGGCGATAGTAGGCGTCCATGAGGCGGGGATTGAGCCGAAGCGCCGCCTGATATTCGGGTACCGCCTTGGCATATTGGCCTTCCTGAGAATACAGGTCGCCAAGCTCCATGTGCGCTCCTGTAAAGGACGGATCGAGCCGCTCTGCCTTCTTCAGTAAAGCCTCCACTCGATCCAGGTCCGGCCCCGAGGTTTCCATTTCCTTGCCCTTCCAAAGGCTCATGCCGTAATAATAAGCAGCGCGAGCGTCCAGGGGATGAAGTTCTTCAAATCGTCGAAACCTTGCGATAACGGCGCTGGCTTGGTCGGGCGCCCGCTGATAGGCTTGACTGAGGAAGTAATAAGGGTGCGGGTCCGAGGGAGCAAGGTCCGTGGCGCGCATCAGCGCCTTGACGGCTGCCTCATATTTCCCCCGCCAGTAAAGCGCCAACCCCAGCCCCACGGATAACGGCGCCGAGTTTGGATAACGTTCCAGACCCTTTGAGAAAACCTCGATGGCCGCGTTCCAGGTGTGATGGAGCAGAAATTCACTTCCCCAATCAAAAATATTCTGTTCGGTCGGGTCCATGTGGGCGGCCTGTTGGTATTCATTCGCCGCGGCCACAAAGTTTCCGAGCTTCTCATCCACGTCCGCCAGAAGGTTGTATAAATCCGCCGTCGGCCGCGTTTTAAGCAGACGCTCAATTACCTGCCGTGCCGCTTGGAGCTGCCCTGTTTTCTCATAGGCTAAACCCAGGTCATAACCGTTGCCGTAAGCGGAAGGGCGAAGCGTTTGCGCCTTTTCCAGATATGGAATAGCCTGAGCAATCTTCCCCTGGCGGGCGTAAAACTCTCCAAAGTCGTGGTTTGCCTCGTAATCGTTGGGCTGCGCCCGCAAAGCTCGCTCGAACTCCGCTGCGGCCAGGTCATTTCTCCCCAGGCGCGCATGGCTCACCGCGAGATTCGCCCACGCCGCGGCGGATTGAGGTCTTATCCGAGCTGCCGCCGCGAAGGCGTGAGTGGCTTGAAGAGCTTTCCCTTCCGCGGAATAAACAAACCCCAGCAGCTCTTCGACCTGGAAACTGGGTGGCAAACGCCGAGCCAAATCCTCCAGCTCCTCGGCTGCGATGGAATATTGTCCGGCTTGGTAATGGGAAAGTGCGGCTTGAAATTGGCTTTGCGGAGACCCTGCGGCGCGCGTGCCGTCTGCGCCCCCGGGCATCGGCGCCACAAGCGCCGCGCTCAAAAACAGAGCGGCAGCCGCCGGGAAGCTCATGGACATCACCCCATCATTCTAGCACCGCGCCGGCCGCAGGCAAGAATATGAGCGGCCTCAAATGACTTCCTGCGCTCAGCGCGGGCCTCTAACTTCGGTTGGCCTACGCCTTGCGAGACCCTGCCGCGGTCGTCCCTTCGCGGAACGCCCGCCCCTGCGGGTGGACCGGGCGATGGCCTTCCGCTTCCGCCTTAGCCGTCGCCCTTAAATTTTTGCATTCCACGTCCCTCGACCGGCCCCCTAGAAGAAAAGCTTCAGGGCAAATTGAATCTGCCTGGGGTCTTGGAACGGAAAACGCGTTGACCCAATCTTGCCGAAATTAGGGCTAAGGAAGTCTGTGGAACCGGGCACGGCCACCACGCCGTTTCCGCCAAACCCCGGAGCGTTAAAGGTCGGGTGGTTCAGGATGTTAAAGAACTCGCTTCGGAATTGGAGACGGTATCTTTCCGAGAGACGGAAGTCTTTGAACAACGAAAAGTCGAGCCTGCCGATGCCAGGGCCGTTCACCTGTGTGTCCGCCCCGCCCAGCAGCCCGATGCCGGTTCCAACCTTTGCGCACGACGACGGCTGCGAAAAGCCGGGGGCCGGGCACGGCTGCGTAAAGGCCGCGGCGTTCAAAAAGTGGTCAGGCGCTCCTGACCCGTACAAGTTCTTTCCAGGGATCATCAGGGCCGTGCAGCCAAACGACCCGTTGGTGCCATAGGGGCAGCCGATGGTCAGCGGTTGGCCTCCCTCAAGGGTTGCCAGCCAGACCATTTGCCATCCGCTGACGAGTTGGTTTTCCACTCCCTTCGCGTGCGCAAGGAAGTGCTTGCCGCTTCCAAAGGGAAGCTGGTAGCCGCCGCTGAAGTGGAATACATCGAAGATGTTGTAATCGCAGTTTTGGTAATCGCCCTGTATTCCGAACCCTGGCAGATATGGAGCGCGGTAGCCCTCTCCGATGCCTCCATTCAGCAAATCTCCGGCGTCGCCGCGGCAGTGTTGCCAGGTATAGTTGGCGAGGAAGTTGAAGCCGTTGGTGTAATGTTTTTCCAACGTGGTCTGCAAGCTGTTGTAGTAGCTGTTCCCTTGACTGGTCTGGTAGCTTCCGCCCTGTCCGAAATCCGGGAATGGGTCAATGCCATTCGGGCCCGAGATCGGCTGCAATGGATTAAGTTCGATAATGGACGGCAGATTGGCCCCGGGACCCGCGTCGAGGTGCCGGGTTTGGTCTCCGACCCAGCCGACCGTCAGCGTCATGCTGGGAGTCAACTCGTACTCGAGCATAACATTCTCACCCATCGTGTAGGGTGTCTTGAAGTTGTACTGAAGTCCCTCGAGGCCCAGTCCCTCGGCATTGACCAAGGCGGTATCGAGAGGAATACAGGAGAATGTGACCTCGATGGTCGCCGCCGGGGTACACGTGGAGCCGTTCGGATTGGTAAGGCTAATCGGAGTTCCGCCATTAGGGTTGAAATAGCTCAAGGTGAATTGGAAAGGATAGTTTTCACCAATGTTGGGCCCGTAGCCGGCGTTTTCAAACCCATTGTAGAAAATACCGAAGCCACTCCGGACAACCAGCTTCCTGTTGACGCGATACGCAGCACCTAGCCGGGGACCAAAGTTGTCGTTTTGCGACGTCGCTAGGGCAAAGTTGTTGATGTACTTGAGCGCAATCCCATCCTTTGCCAGATTCGCGGGGAAACTTGGGCTGAGGGGGATTCTCTGGTTTTTCCCATTATTGGGGATCAAGTACTCCGCGCCGTTGAAGGGCGCTCCGGGAACGAAATTCGCTTGCCGTCCATGGTTTTCCACAATTTGGCCAAAGTGATCCCACCGCAGGCCAAGGTTCAAGGTCAATTTTGGCGTGACTTTCCAGTCATCCTGAAAATACGCAGCCCAGTAGTTGTGCCCGTCGTCGGTGGGTGAGAAATTGGAGACAAACACCGAATCAGCCCCGCCCACGTCATTGATCCCCGTGGGTACAGTGGCTGCCGTCGGCTTCAACAGAAGCTGAGCCATCCCCACGCCGGCGAAGGCGCCGCCAAAGTCAAGCTGGCCGTGGGACCACGCAGGCTGGAGGGTGGAAAACTTTATGTGCTGAAACTCTATTCCCATCTTGAAGGTGTGCTTGCCATAGACCTTGGTCAGGTTGTCGGTCACCTGTGTCGTCTGAGTAATTTCATCCGAAGGCAAGAAGGCGTTCGAACCGAGCGTGTTCAGACCGCCGATGGAAATTGCCGGCAGACCGCCGTTCTCCGAAACCTGGGCAATACCCTGAATGCCAAATTGAGCCGGGATGCCCATTTGGGTCGCGACCGGCCCATAGCGAGTAGCGTGGAGACGGTCTTCTCCCAGCCGTGCCTCATTGACGAGCGTTGGAGAGAAGATATGCGTGTAACTGAGTGCGCCCAAAATGGAGAGCGCCTTCTGGTCGCCCTGTTGGAAGGCGCCGCCGTCCGCGACGCCCCCAAACGGTCCCGGAATGAACTGCGGATCGTTGACGTAGCTGAACGTGCCAAACATCTGATCCTTTTCGCTTTTATCCCAGTCCATCCGCGTGTCAAAGGCATTGCGGTTCTCCGAAAGGACCGGGTTAGAGGTCTGGTTGTTTACCGTGCCGGGAAGTTGGGGGATCGGATACAGGTCGAGCAGCTTAATCGCGTTCGGGTCAAGACGGCCGGCAGGTAATTGGTTCAGCGTGCAACTCGTCTCGCTCGTGCAGTCACCGGTAAAGTTGGTCACCCCCATCAAGCTGCCGCCCGTGTAAAAGGGGTCTGCGACGTAGCCGGTATTGGTGGCGGTCAAACCCGTCACGGGATCCACTTGGCCGGCGGTTACCAGGCGGGTCGTTGCCGGGTCGAAGGCTGTCCCGTCAGGGAAGACGCGCCCAAGATTGTCCGTTTCGGTGCACGTCCCGTTGGCAAGGCAGGCCGAGTTGGTCGAGCCGAGAATGGCATCGGCTAGATTGGTGAAGCCGCTGTTCCGTTCGGCAACCGTGGGCACCGTGTTTGTGAACACGCTGCCTTGTCGGCGTCGCAGGCCCTCGTAGTCGCCGAAGAAAAACAGTTTGTTTTTCCCGTTATAGACATGCGGAATCACGACCGGCCCGCCAATCGTGAAGCCGAACTGGTTTTGGCGGTACTCGCCCTTCTTGATGCCGCCCGCATCCTCGAAGAAGTCGGCCGCATCCAGTTTGTCGTTCCGAAAGAACTCCCACAGATCGCCGTGAAGCTGATTGGTTCCGGATTTGATGGTGGCGTTCAGGATGGCGCCGCCCGCGCGACCATATTGCGCGCTAAAGTCCGTTGTCTGCACCTTGAACTCCGAAATTGCGTCCGGAGGAGGAAGCACGACAAAATTCGTGCCGTTCAGAAAATCCACATTGTCCGAATTGTTGTCAATTCCGTCGAGCAGGTAGTTGTTTTGAGAGGGGCGCAAGCCGTTGGCGGAAAAGGCGCCATTGGCCGCATTGCCTCGTGTATCCGCCTGCGGCGTGTTGGCGCCGGCGACAATTTGCGCAAGGAAAGTGAAGTTTCGACCGTTCAGCGGAAGATCGCTCACGCTGCGGCTGTTGACTACCTGCCCGACCGAGGCGTTCTGGGTTTGGAGCGGGGGTGGGGCGGCGGTCACTTGCACGGTTTGCGTGACGACGCCTGGTCGAAGTGTCAGATTGGCGACCAACTGCTCGTCAATGTTGAGCTTCAGGTGCGTCCGCAGAGCTTTGGCAAATCCCGGTGCTTCCGCGCTCACCGTATAGGTGCCGATTTGGACCGGCGTAAAGATATAGCTGCCGCTCCCATTGGAGGTTGTGACGATAGAAAAGTTCGTGCCCTCGTTGGTGAGGGTCACCTTGGCGTGAGGAATCACGGCGCCCGTTTGGTCCTTAATCGTGCCCAAAATCGTGCCGGTGTCAATTTGGGCGCGAAGATTCGAGGAAGCAACTCCCATGACCATGAGAGCCGCCGCCATCACCGACCAAAGCCGCAAACCAAAACCTTTTGCCGCCATCGCTTGTTCCTCCTTCAATGTTGTCCGCAGCCGCGCGCCGGAAGCGCGCGATGTCCGAAGCGTGATAACCGGGATTGACGCCCCTCTCTCCCTTGGCGGCAACCCATCGAGCCAGCTTCCTCTTCTGGTAAGTGGTCGGAACGAACCACGATGAACCTCACCGCTCAGGACGCGGCTGAGCGGTCTTCGTTGATGTTGATTTGAATCTCTACCCTTACCCTTGGCCCAAGATCCGACGGAAAAGCCAATAACCAACTTAAGCGGTTAACTTAATAGCACGCGCCTCGATGCTTGTCAAGTCTTTTTTTTGCTCTTATACTACGATAATTAACAATGGCTAGTGTCTTTGTATGAGGCGGGGCAGTAGAACAAAAGATTGAGATAGCGGCCACCCAGCATGCCGCACCCATCGTCCGAGAGGTCAGGGCGGGGGAGTTTGACATGGCGGCACTTCGCACAGTAGGCAACTTATGGGACTAACGATTCGGGACGTGGCGGGCCAAGCCGGGGTATCCACGGCCACGGTCTCCCACGTGCTGAACAACACGGGCCAGGTGAGTCCCAAGACTCGCCGCCTGGTTCTTTCGACCGTTCGCCGGATGGGGTATCTGCCGAACGCCCACGCGCGCAATTTGGCTTCGGCGCGCAGTCGCACGCTCGGCATGATTGTTTCCGACATTGAAAATCCGTTTTTCCCCGAAGTGATTAAAAGCTTTGAAGCCCGCGCGCGCCATCACGGCTACGAAGTGATTTTGAGCGACACCAGTTACGACCCGCGGTTGATGCGACGCGCCACGGAAAGAATGCTTGAGCACCAGGTTCGCGGCGTTGCCGTCATGACCTCCGAATTCAGTCCTCAACTTATCCGCGAGATTACCGGGCGTCGTATTGCCGTGACCTTTCTTGACCTCGGGCCGGTTCGACCTTACGCCAGCAACATCCGCATTGATTACTCTTCCGGCATCCAACAGGTCGTACAGCATCTCTACGGCTTGGGGCACCGCCGCATGGTCTTTGTCGGAGGGCGTCCTCGGCTCAAGTCTAATTTGGTCCGCCTGCAGGCTTACATTGCCTCGATGAAAGCGCTCGAGCTTGATCCCGGGCCGATGTTGGAAGGTAATCTGCGATTTGAGGGAGGCTTGGCCGCTGGTTCGAAGATCCTTCGGCTTAAGCCGCTTGTAACCGCCGTGGTGGCCGTGAATGACCTCACCGCCGTCGGCGTCATTAAGGCGTTGACCCAAGCGGGTGTTCGCGTGCCACAAGACGTTTCAGTGACCGGCTTTGATAAAACCCACCTTGCCGAGTACGTTACCCCGGCGCTGACCACGGTGGACATCCACCGCGAGCTTCTGGGAAGCATGGCCGCCGATGCTTTGCACGAATTGTCCTCTTCCACCGACGCTCCAGGGAAAGAATATTTGGTTTCGGCTGAACTCGTCATTCGAGAATCTACGGGGCCGGCTCCTGCCCGTGCTGGCCATGTCCCCGCAGAGATAAAGTAAGGCGCTGCTCCTCAGCTAAATGCAATAAGATCTTGCCCATCCTGCCCCTCACCTCGCTTTCTCCTGCCCCCGCGTCACTGGCCCGTGTTGCAGCTTCGCTTCCGCGGCGAGGCGAAAGCCGTGGGCTTCTCGAGCCGGTAGGATTTCGCTTGCCGTCGCACTGCAGTGTGACGGCCGTCACTGACATCGTGCTGAAAGAAACATATACGGGCGTGCGGGGGAGCGACGATGCCCATGACGAAGCGCGATTTTCTGCGTACTGCGGCCACGCTGGCGGCGGAGACGCTTCTGGGT
>JAKASC010000041.1 GCA_021828245.1 Acidobacteriota bacterium | reverse complement strand
ACCGTAGCTTGCGCTTTGGAGACCAGTGTCCAATCGATACGTCGTGGTCTTGACATGCCGCGATTGTATCATTGCTAGTCTCATCTTGAAAGCTACTTATAATCAGGAAACGCCGCCAGCTACTTCAGAAACGCCGCCTGAGCCGTGAAAAAGTGGAAAAAGATTGTTTATTGCGGAACGAACTCCGCCTAAGCCTATGAAACCAAACGATCTAAATTTTGCTCTAGAGGGAACGAACTCTCTTGGACGCGGTATGTTATTGAATCTAAAGGAAGACAAGCCAAGTTCGTTCCTAAATATTTAAGTCGCATAAAACAGGCGACTTAATCGAAATTTTAGGCAGAAAATCGAGTTCGTTTTTCTAAAAAGGCGGCGAAATCACGCCTTCGTAGGGCGCACTGCGTAGAGTCGGGCCTCAGGGACGGTGTGACAACTACAGTTGTAGCGGCGGTCTATGACCGCCGGTCTTTATTAGATTCGGCGCCCATCGAGCGCCGCTACAGCACAAAAGCCGAGGCTGTCACACAGGCTCTTCAGACCGGCAGATGCCTCCCGTCCGGTGACTATCATCCAGCAACGAGATGATGGCTGGCAGTGGACATCACGAATTTGCCTCGATCTTGAGTATGCTGAGACCGCCGCTCGCCGTCTTGTCTTGCCGCACCGTCAACGGGAGGGCAGCGAACGCGGCTTCCGAATAGACTTTCGGAGCGCCTCCGGCCCATAGGTTGGTAACCTTGTAGCTCCTATGCCCGGACAACCCAATCTCGTTCAGGGGAATTCGCAGTCTGAGGTGGGCTACGCGCTCTGGATCGCGATTCGCTGCGATCACGATGGCGCGTAGGCCTCGCCAGCGCACATAGGGCGTCGGCACCGAAATATCGTGTTCGCAGTCGACGGCCATCACGTTGGGCCTGACGTCGTCCGGCTGGACGATGAGTGTTTCCGCTTCCTGCTTGCGAATGGCAATCATCTTCCTCACGTCGTCAAACATCGCCCGGTGTCGAGGCTCATTGTGCTCTCGCCAGTCGAGCATGCATCCATAAAGCCAACGGCCTTTGCCTGGTTCCTTGCCGCCATACAGAAATGGAGATTCCCATGGGATCGGCCGGAAGGTGGCGTTGAATTCCTCGCCCGAAAAAAAGATGGGAATCATCGGCGTGAACAAAACGGAGTAGCCGAAAAGCGCGCGGCTCCCTTGGGCCACATACGGGTTCTTGTTTAGCGGAAATCCCTGCCAACCGTTGTCGTGGCAGCTCAGGAGAACGGAGGGCCAGCCATGCGCGAGCGTCGCCAGGTAAAGCTGCAGAGAGGGCGGCTTCCCTTCGACCGCTAGTGGTAAGTGATTAGAACCGTGAAGTTGCCACTGTTCACCTATGCCGTCGGCAACTATGATATTTTCTATCGGCCTTGCGGCGACACGCTCGACTGTTAGTTGGACGTCAGCAATCCCATCCGGCTTGTTGTCGCCCCGTCGCCGGGAAACCATATCGCGGGTCAGCCCGTCCAGATGAACGCGTAGTGTTTCCGTGCCGTCCGTCGCGCCTTCAACCCTGCTTCCATCATCCGAATATTGGATGACAACTCGGTAGTTGCCGACCTTGCCGAATTTCCAGCCATAGAATTCGGGGATCGCACGAGCTAGAACCTCATTGAGCCGGTGCTCAGTAAGCAGAAGGGTCGCAAACTCCGAGAGGGTGATGTCGTTCTCATGCTGGGTAAAATCCTCGACACCGGGAATGGGTGCATTGGCCTCTTCGAAAATCGCTATGTCATGCCCCGCCGCCGCAGCGTTCTGCCGGATCCTTTCCCAAAGGTCGGGCCGGTAAATTGCCACGTCCAGGCGGTAACCATCTACTCCGTATTTGATTACATAATCGGTGTAAACCTTGACCCACCAGTCATCAAGATCCGTATGTCCGCCGTACCAGTCGTAATCGATCATTCCCCAACTTCCACCTCGAAACCAATGAGGATGTTTCTTGGTCAACGGGCTTTGTTTCATCACTCCGTGCGTGATGACATCCAGGAATACTCGGATGCCTTGCTCGTGGCATCCGTCGACCAGAGCCCGAAACTGCTTTCCGGTACCGAGCGTCGGATCCAACCTGTCGGGCTCGATAACGGCATATTGCGTCCAGATGTTGTAGAAGTGGTGGGGATCACACAGCGAATAGCCCGTCAACCATATGCCCGTTATCCCCAACTCGTGCAGGTAAAGGAGCTTTGCCGCGAGGCTCTCAAACGTGCCAGTTTCAGGTCCGTCGGGTGATGTAAATCCTTTTGTGGCTATTTCATAAATGATCAGGTCTTTCACCCACGGGGGCGAAGGCGGCTGAACGGAGGGTTCCAGGGAACCAGCCGCGGGTGCCACCTGGTTCCCAGCCCTGCGCGGACTGACTGGCAGGGCGAAGGCTGCCATGCCGCCCATTGTCAATTTGAGGAACTCCCGTCGCAGCGGGCCTAGGCTGTCACGCCGCCGTTTCTTCAACCTCTCGTCTCCCCTCCCGGGTCACTTCAAACAAACGCCCGGCCCGGTCAATCTTTCGTTAACGAGCACCGTCATCGGGTGTGGCCATTAAGGCAAAAGCGGCGTCAGACCCGGGGTTCTGCTGTTCTCCAGGAAAAAACTCGCCTTCGTGCCCGACGTAAAGCCACTCCAAACGCTTAGGTTCTACATCAGTCAGCACTCCTTCAGGAGATCAACTTCGGCGCCACCTGCATTTGGCGCGGCGTCGGCTGAGGTAAGACGGTTGTTTAATCATTCTGACCGTACAGACCTGCACCTAAGCAACTGGTTCTGCGTCCAAATCATTCCCTTGTCGGCCGCTTTTGATAGATTTTTTCAGCGCCTCAAAAGAGAAACCGGAGCGCGACTTGCATGGCGCGAGGCTGGTTGGCCTGAGTGGTGATGTTCCCATAGGCCGCGCTTGTGGGATTCACATTCGGCGCGCCGAACTGGGCCCGGTTAAAGGTATTAAACAATTCCCAACGGAATTGCAGGGTGTATCTTTCATGAATGCTGGTGTTTTTAATCAGAGACATATCCCAGTCGTCTTCAGCGTCGGCTCGTAGACTATTGAGCCCCCAAGAAGCAGTGCGAAGCGTAAATTCGGGCAAAGGCGTCAGGGCAGCCAGATTAAACCAGTCATCGACGCTCCGCTGGCTCGGGGAAAGCGTAGGATCAACCCCCGAAACAATGTTCACAGGCGAACCCAAGGTGACAGGAAAACCGCTTTGAAATACGCCACCGACTCCGTATTGCCACCCTCCTACCAGTTTCGAGAAGGCGCCACTCTTCCACCCAAACCTTCTGCCTGGACCAAAAGGAAGCTGATAAACACCAGACAAAGTGAAGCGCTGGGGCGCGTCGTAGTTGCTAATCATCGTGCTGGGCCCTGGATCACTTGTGTTAATGAACTCGTCACGGAGAAGGTCCTTAGACCAAGTATAGGTCCCAACGAGCATTAGTCCGTGCGAGGTGCGCTTGGTGGCCGTTACCTGGAGCGCATTGTAGTAGCTGCTTCCGGTGGTCTGTCTGGAGTCATCCACGCCGACAAATTCCGGATAATTGTTCAACAAACTCTCCAGGGAAATCGTAGGCGCCCCCAGCGGACTGGAGCTAGGAATCAGGCCGACGAACGGGTTAGGGACCGTCGTAAATAATTGCGAGCCGAGCGAGAGATATTGGGCCGGAAGATAGACGAATTGCCGGTCGGTTGAGGAAGGGCCCGAGGTAGCGATGTGAGGGGTAGGAGTAAAGACGGTGCCGGTGCTGGGTGACCCCACTGTCAGGTGGAGGTTCGTATTCCCCACATAGTCCACTTCCAGCATGGTGTTGGGCGTAATCTCTTGCTGGACCCCAAAATCCCAGCGCGAGGCGGAAAAAGGCTGGGCGTTTGGATCCAGGATTCCGAGCGAGCTGCCTAGCCCGGTTGCCAGGCCCAAGCTAGATCCCGTGACGGGGGTATAACCGCTCGGAAACGGATTGTCCAGCAGGTTGACCGGCGTGACGCCGTTAATGCTGGCCGTTACCGGGGTCTGCGCCGTAAACCCGCCCTGGCGCGTGAAACTGCCCCAGTAGATGGAGTGATATATCCCGAATCCGCCCCGTAATACCGTGTTGTGTCGCAGGCGATAAGCAAACCCGAGGCGCGGGTCCCAGTCGTTCCAATAGGTTTTCCCCCAGCGTCGGTTCGAAGGAGTCGCGTAAAGAAGTCCGCCCAAAATGCGATCCGAAAACTGGCTGGGAGTAAGCTGGGGGACAGGATTGAGGGCGTAGTTAGCGGTCGCTGCCGCCTGAATGGGATTGGGTGTATTAAATGCGAATCCCGTCGTCATGCGGTTGTACCGCTCGGTCGCTGGTTGCCATACCTCCCATCGGACGCCTGCATTCACGCTCAATCTCGGAGTCAGGCGGACATCATCCTGGAAATAGGCCGCGTAGTAAGGGAAGGTAGTCGCTTCGCTAGAATTGGTAGCCTGAAAGCTTTCGGTGGTCGGTGACATCGCGCCCAACAGGAACGAGGCGATACCGTAGCCACTGGTGGGGGCGATGAGCGTGGGGTTAGGACCCTGTGTGAACTGGCGATCGAATCTGAAGTTGTAGGAGTAAGGCGCGGCGCCGGAATTATCCTGCTTGACCTGCCAGGAGAATCCCCACTTTATGTTCTGCGAGCCGTGGGTATGCCCGATATTCAGGTTGAAGCCCCACGTCGGATCGTGATCGTAGGAAGTAGCGCCGTTCCCGAAAGCTGACATGTCCGAAATGCTGAAGTTGGGAATATATTGTGAGCCGTACTCCGAAAGAAACGCGGGTGAAAACCCCAGGCCCGACATGTTTTGTCGTGGCGTGACAAAGTCATTGGCCCATCCTTCCCAACCGACGTTGGCCTGAAGCACCCATGTGGGACTCGGGGTGGATGTGATCCCGAGAACGGTATTGATTTGCTGGGTGTCGCTCGGAGCGCTGGGTATGAGGAACGTGCCCGGGAGCGAAAGGGTTTTTTCTTCGGAATAACGCGCAAAAAGATGGTTGGCCGGTGTAATTGCCACGTCAACCCGACCGGAATAATCGTTCATTGGTGTGGAGGTGATCACGTTCTGAATGTAATTGTTGACGCCGGTAATCGGTTCGCCCGGCCGGTTGGGCGCCGGAAGGAGAGAGAATATGCCCTTGCTCGCGGGGTTGATATCGGTAGCGGGAATGATGTTTCCCGGAAACTGCGTGCGAATATACTGCCCCGGAATAGCCGGGTTAGGAATCGTGGAAAAAGGATTGAATATCTGAATCTGCGCCCCGTTCGGGGCAAAAGTCTGGGAAAAGTCACCACTGCGCTGCGCTGCGGTTGGGACAGTTCCAACATCGGTAGTGGGTGTCGTGGATCGAATGCCCTCGTAATCGAAAAAGAAGAAGGCGTGATTCCGGCGGATGGGGCCTCCCACCGACGCTCCAAACTGATTTATGTGAACGGGCGGCGTGGCGAGGCCGTCACGGTTGCTGAAAAAATTGTTGGCGTTCAGAGCGGTATTCTGGAGGAAGTCGTCGGCTTCTCCATGAAACTCGTTGGTCCCGCCTTTCGTAATCATGACGACTTGCGCCCCCGAGCCGTGACCATACTGGGCATCGTATGAGTTCGTAACCACGCTCATTTCCTGAATTTGATTCACGGGCGGCATATATTGGGCGCGGTCGGTGAGGTTGTCGGGATTGCCGTCCAGAGTAAATTCGTTACTTTCAAAGTCCCCTCCGTTCGCCGAGAAATAGGAGACGGTGTTCATGGCGTTGACATTCATCGCCGCCGCCGACAGACCGGGAGCAAACACGGTGGTAATTCCGGCGGTGAGCGGAACCAGTGAAAGCGCGTTTTGGCCCAGCAGAGGCAAGTTCGAGATCTGGGTATTCGTGATGACGTTGGACAGCGTCCCTGATGAAGTGTTGAGCAAGGGAGCGAGAGAGTTGACCTGAACCACTTGCTTGACGGCGCCGACGTGCAAGGTCACATCGACCGTGGTCGAACCCGCCGCCTGAACGATAAGCTCTTGGGTGAACCGCTGGAATCCCGGCGCGGCGGCAGTAACGCGGTACGTCCCGGCGGGAACAGCCGGGACCAAATATTCGCCGCGGCCATTGGAAACGGCGGACCGCGTAATCCCCGTTTGTGTGTTGGTCAGCTTTACAGTGGCTTTGGGCACCACCGCTCCGGCCTGGTCTTTGACGGTTCCAACCACCGTGCCAGTAGGAATGAACTGCGCAAAGGCAGTAGCCGCTAGTGCAAGCCATAGCAAGCAACAGACAACCGCTTCTATTAGTCTAAAATGGCTGTGAAGCTCTCTGTACGTCTGCATGATCTTTGCCCTCCTTATGGTCTGGTGAGGCCCAATACCCAACGAGTCAGTCGCCAGGCTGGGGGCTGGCTAAAAAACGAAAATTAGTCGCTTACAGCACACAAATAGTTCAGCAATACAGAACACCTTACAGTAACGCGGAATCATCAATACATCAGGAGATCATTGGTTGTCAAGAAGGATTTTTCCTGTTTTTCTGTCTACCGTCTGCTAGAATGTCTCGATTTGATCCAGAACGATCAGCTCCCCCTGCATTTATGAGCTATAGCCAAACCAGGACGAAGACTCCGGAACTCCCGGGAAGCCGGAATTCCGTTGACCGGCCCGGGTTAGTGCGGTATGCTTCATTTGGAATCGGCTCGTAAAAACTGTATGACATTCTGTAATACTGAATGTAGAGCCTAAATGAACAAAGGTCTTGCAGATATTAAGTCACGCTATGAGGTGGGATCGGTAGGCAAGGCGCTTTCCATCCTCTCGCTCTTCACCCAGGAAAGGCCGGCGTTGAACGTCACCGACGTGAGCCGCCTTTTGGATGTTCCCAAGAGCACGGCGCACAACCTTCTGCGCACCCTTCAACGTTTCAACTTCGTTTCCCAGGATTCGGTGAGTAAGCATTACCGTTTGGGACGGAAGTTGTATGAGCTGGGAACACTCTACTCGCGCGGGAACGATTTGTTGACTCATGCCTTGCCCCATCTCCTTGGATTACGCGAGAAAACGCAAGAGACAGTGAAGTTGGGAGTTCTGACGAATACGGAAGTCTTAGTCGTCAGAGCCTTGGAATCGCCTCTGATGCTTCATACGCGGGGAGACGAAGGACGACTGGCGCCGTTGTACTGCACGGGAATCGGAAAGGCGCTCCTGGCTCTCCTGTCGAATGAAGAGGTGCGTGACGTGCTGGCCAAAGTGGGACTCCGAGCGCGTACTCCTCGAACCGTGACTGCCCTCAGCAGGCTGGAAGAGGAGGTGGAAGAAGTTCGGAGGCAAGGCTTCTCGGTAGATTTGGAAGAGAACGAAGAAGGTGTGCACTGCATTGGGGCCCCCGTGGGCGAGGTGAGCGGCGAACGAGTAGCGATCAGCGTCTCAGGGCCAGCCAGCCGATTCAGCAGAAACAGAATCCCGGAACTGGCGCCGCTGGTGGTGGAAACGGCGGGGGTAATTGCTGTATCGCTAGGGAAGACAGCCTCGACCGTAATGAAGTCTAATGTAGAACCGAGGCTCGCGCCCGCCAAGGCCGGTAGGGAAGAAAGAGACGGCGTCAAGCTGGCTCACCCTAACGCGCCGAGTTCCGCACTGCGCGAACTTTCGTAGGAGCTAGATTCATGGGCTCTATGACGCTCGGCAGGTGACCTTCACGAAGCGTTATTCCTACGGCTTGTCGCTGCTTGCGGACTACACCTATTCCAAGCAAGAAGAGGCACCCCTGAAGATCAACCCGATTAACCCTTATCCGATCACCGAGATTGGCACTTACTCTTATTTGGTAGTGCCATCCGGTCGTAATGAAGCAAGTGGGATGCCGAGCAATTATGACGTGCTTGTTGCTGGTTCAGGGGCTTCTGGGGGATGGACTTGCAAAAGGTGGCCGATTGGATGAGCCCTAGGCGACCTCTCCCGGTATGCCGTTCAACTGGCGGGGACGAGTGCGCATCACAGGCGGGCGAACCAACGTTTGGGGACGCCATTGTTGGGTAGATTTGGCGAGTGCTTGCCACGGTGGGACAATGATGTTGAAACTGATCCGAACGTAGTGGATGCTTACGGCATCCCTGGGCGCAATGGGACAAGAATTTCACCAATCACCTACCGGCTGTCAGGCTTGGAAACCGTTGTGAGTCGAATAAGCCGGAAAAGATTCCTTTCCGCAGGTCCCGCAATAGCGGCGTCTGCTTCGACCGGCAGGTCGGCAGCGCGGTCCATCTCGAACAGCCCCGGTTGGGCAAAGACGACTTCCCACGGCATGTTGCGAGGCCTTGAGCCCAGGCAGGGAGTGTGGATTCTCACTGGGCCGGACTCAACGTTCCAGGAGCAGCTCGCATCACGGGAGTTGGCGCGCGGTTTAAGGGGCCTCGGCCTTGTCCGTCCTCCTGTCGCGGAGTAGAGTCCATGCCTTACTGGCAAGTCGATCAGCAGACGACACCAGCGGAATATCTGCCGTGCCTTTACGTCCAGTGGAATTACGCTGCTGATAGGTGTTTTAGTGCTTAGCCTCGTGCCCTCGCTCGTGGCGGCGAGCGATATCGTCCGGCTAGACAGCGGTCTTGTTTCGAGCGCCTTGCGCTTGCCGGACGGGGTTCGCATCTTCAAGGGCATTCCTTTTGCCGCCCCGCCCGTCGGGAATTTACGCTGGCGCTCCCCGCAGCCGCCGGCTCACTGGAGCGGAGTGCGCAAGGCGGACAAATTCGGACCCGAATGCATGCAACCCTACTATTCCATGTCGACGCCCTTTGGTCGCGGGACGCGCGAGGAGATGAGTGAGAACTGTCTTTACTTGAACGTCTGGACGCCGGCCAACGCCGCCCACCAGCGGCTGCCGGTGATGGTTTGGATTTATGGCGGGGGGTTCTATGAAAGATCAAGTTCATTACCCCTCACCAATGGACATGCACTGGCCCGCATGGGCGTGGTTGTCGTCAGCTTTAACTATCGCCTGGGTGTTTTCGGATTTTTCGCGTATCCACAACTCACGACTTCAGCAGGGACCGAAACGTCGGGCGACTATGGATTGCTCGACATGATTGCGGCGCTTAAAGGGGTGCATAAACATCTCGCAGCATTCGGTGGCAACCCCAAGCGAGTGACGATCTTTGGTGAATCGGCGGGCTCCCTCGCCGTGAGCTATTTAATGGCGTCCCCGCTTGCAAAGGGTTTGTTTCAGCGCGCGATTGGGGAAAGCGGCTCCGCTCTTACTGGTCCCTTAGTCCCCCTTACGCTGGCTGGGGCGGAACAACAAGCACGGGAGTTTGCCCAGTTCGCAGGAGCGCGGTCCCTGGTGGACTTACGCGCGATACCCCCGGAGCAGATGTGCAAACTGAGCGAGGCGTTCGTCCGGAAGAACGGCGGGTTGCTGGCCACATTCTGGCCATACATCGACGGCTCGTTCCTGCCCGCGGCCCCTTACAACATCTTTGCTAAGGGAAAACAACACAATGTTCCTTTACTGGTCGGTTCAAATGCAGATGATGGTCAAGTCGCTCTTCAGCTCTACCCCATCTGCCCCCCGCAAGCGTTCGTTGAGCAGGCGCGACGCCGTTTCGGAAGTCAGGCTGGTGCCTACCTTAAGCTTTATCCAGCCAACTCTGAGCAACAAGCTACTCGGTCAGAAGTTGCAAGCCTTACCGATTGGTTCTTCGCCGCCCCCATGCGGGACTGGGTGCAATTGCAGACCGAAACGGGGAAGGCCAAGGCGTATCTATATCTTTTCAGTCACGGGCCGCCCGTGCCAGCTGCCTCGTACCACGGAGCTTTCCATGGGGCTTTTCATGCTGCGGAGGTTTTCTATGTATTCGACTCGATGAACCTCCACCCAAACTGGGCATGGACCGAGGCTGACCGAAGACTTTCGCGAACAATGATGTCCTACTGGGTTAACTTCGCAAGAATGGGTAATCCAAATGGGAGGGGTCTGCCCCATTGGCCTGCATACAATGAAAAAGACCAAGAGGTCATGGATCTTGGGACCAGGATTGAGGCTAGGCAAGAGCCGGACAGGCGCCGATTGGACTGGTGGGTTGCGTGGTTTGCCAAACAGCGAAGCGAGGCTCCCTAAGCTGGGCGAGCGGCTCTTCGCGTCAGTTCGGGGGTGTACTCTGCGGGAGGAAGCAGGCGTTCAGGGGAGAACTCGGTGAAAACCAGCAACCGGATAAGCCGACGTAGTCAGCAGCGCCTGCCGCGCGCGGCATCCAAATGGCGTTGAAGTTGAGGTTCCAGTGGGCATCGCCGGCAGGGAAGAAAGAAGCGGCGTCAAGCCACCTCACTGTAATGCGCCGAGTTCCGCTCTGCGCGAAATATCGTAGGAGTTAGATACATGCTTACATGGCTTAAAGGAATCATACCACCGCTCACCACGCCTTTTCAGGAATCGGGCAAGGTCTGGGCAAAGGCTCTCGAGGCGGAAATCGATTTTCACATCGCCTGCGGGGCGGAGGGAATCTGTGTGACCGGCAGCACCGGTGAAGGAGCGGGCCTTTCTCCCGACGAGATCTTTGAGATCGCCTCAATCGCGGTCAAACACACACGCGGCCGCGTCCCCGTCATCGGTGGACTGATTCCCGACACCACGGACGAGGCCACTGTTATGGGGCTGGCCGCGAAGAAGGCGGGGGTCAAGGCTTTGCAGGTGACCCCTCCTCATTACCTGTTCCAGCCGGATGCCCAGGGTTTTGTGGAATACTATTCGCGGATTCGCGAGGCTGCCGACCTGCCCGTGATTCTCTACAACGTCATTCCCTGGGCGCAAGTCAATGCGGAAGCCATCGCCCAATTGATCGACGCCGGTGCTGTCGACGGCATTAAACAAAGTGGCGCCAACCTGCACCTCTTGGCGGATTTGCTCTATCGCTTTGGCAAGAAGATCCCAATCCTCAGCGCCGTGGATGATTTGCTCCTTCCTTCCTTCGTGTTGGGGGCACCGGGCGCGGTAGCCGCCATTGTTACCGTGCTGCCCAAGGAATCCGTGGGCCTGTATCAGGCCGTGCAGCGAGGGGATTTGGCGCACGCATTGGAGTTCCACCACAAGCTGCTGGTGGTGTGGCAGGCGTTGGAAGGAACGCAAGGGTTCCATGCACGCATTAAATACGCCCTGGAACTTCAGGGTCGCCAAGCGGGGCTGCCTCGCCATCCGCAACGTCCTGCCAGCCCGGCCGACCGCGCTCGCGTCACCCAAGCTTTGCGAGAAGCGGGAATTGCTACCGTGGAAATGACGGAGATTAGGAAGTAAATATCGCCCAGCAAAGCCGGGGGCTTTAGGTTGTGAGCCGCTCAAAGCGGCTGTTCGCCGTCGCTAACGCAGCGCCGTCATGCGTGGCCACCTTACAGTGGCCGTTACCAAAGACCGAATTGGTCCAAGCGCCTGTCTTCTTCCTCCTGATTGCGTTCGTATGAGTCCTACTCACGCCCGCTCCTCGTGGCATCCACTCAGAGCTCCGGGGCGATGGCTACGAATTATTCCTGTAGCCCTCGTCATGTACACCATCGCTTTTATAGACCGGACGAACATCTCGATGGCGCTACCTTCGATAGCCCGCTCATTTCACATGACGCCTCAGGAAGCAGGCGACGTGGCCGGAATTTTCTTTTGGGGGTACTTACTTCTGCAGGTTCCCGCAGGACACCTGGCGAGCCGTTGGAGTGCCAAACGGATA
The DNA here is from genome assembly GCA_021828245.1 of Acidobacteriota bacterium. Classification (GTDB taxonomy): domain Bacteria; phylum Acidobacteriota; class Terriglobia; order UBA7540; family UBA7540; genus JAKCCV01. The sequence continues at coordinate 1,395 of JAKASC010000041.1, read as the reverse complement.
ATCAGCCTGCTATTGATTTCGTGGGGCCTGTGTGCCATCGGTTGCGGGCTGGTCAATTCGTGGCGTCAGCTTTGGATGATGCGATTCCTCTTAGGAGTCGCCGAAGGTGGGGTGTGGCCTTCCACGCTGATCTTGCTGGCAAACTGGTTTCCGCGCACTGAGCGTGCTCGCGCCAACGCCTGGTTCATGCTTTGCATTCCGTTGTCCGTCATTCTCGCGTCGCCACTATCGGGATGGATTCTGAGCCGCTGGAACTGGCGACTGATGCTGATTGCGGAGGGGTTTTTCCCGCTACTTTGGCTTGGGGTCTGGCTTCCGATGATCGATGACCGTCCGGGCACCGCCGCTTGGCTCTCCCTCGAGGAACGGAACGAACTCCAAGAACGTTTGGCCGAAGAGCGGGCCGAATTTCAAACCCCAAAGTCCGAGCGTTATTTCAAAGCTCTTATCGAACCCCAAATCCTGGTTATGGTAGCCATGTACTTCCTGTTTTCCGTTGGGGCAACGGGTTATCTGTTTTGGTTGCCAACGGCGCTTGAAAGTGCGCGGAAGCTGGGAGATTTCGTTGTCGGCATCCTGATGGCGGTGCCTTTCGTCGTCACAGGAATCATGATGGTGCTGAATTCGTGGCACTCGGACCTGGTAGGTGAACGGCGCGGCCATGTGGCGGCTGCTGTCGGGTCGGCAGGCCTTTTCCTTTTGCTTGCTGCGTGGACCAGCCGGCATTCCGAGCTGATCGCCTACATTTTTCTCTGCTTCGCCGCGGGCGGCCCCTATGTGGCGCTGGGACCCTTTTGGGCCGTCGCTACGGAAACGCTCCCCCAGGAGATCCTCGGCGGAGCGATGGGCCTGATCACCGGTGTGGGCAACCTGGGCGGATACTTCGGTCCATTGTGGGTAGGATACTTCGACCAGCGAACTCATAATTTTGTAGAAGGCTTTGACCTGATGGGCATCTGTTTTCTGCTGGGATCGAGTCTGACGTTCCTGTTGAGCTCCTCCCCAGTCGTGTCTGGCTCGCGAACTCTAAAATAAAAACGGAGAAACACGTGATGGCGTTGTTGAAAGGAATTATTCCGCCGCTCGTAACGTCTTTTGACGAGGAACCTGAAAACCAAGGTAGATCACATAAAACTTCACGGCCGGGTCAAGCTCGTTGGCAATCTATCGAACCCTCACCTTGTTCATGTTCATGACCTCCTTCGAATGCGCACGTGCTCCAAGCCGCGGCGATCCGATCAAACAGATCAGTAAGAGCCCCCAATACCCTTACTAATCAGTCCAGAAGTATGTAGACATAACCGAGCTACAGGGCCGGATACTGAGGATCGGGCATGAGAAAGAATCTTTGAACCACGCCCGGCGATTTCTGGAGGCTGCGCAGCCGACGGCCGA
>JAKASC010000040.1 GCA_021828245.1 Acidobacteriota bacterium | reverse complement strand
AAAGGCGATCACGTGCGCCACTTCCTCGGGGCGCCCCATCTTGCCCCGAATATGAATCCTGTCGCAGGCTTCGAGAACCCTTTCGGGATGCGGGTCCAGCCCGGCGGACCGTCGGAGCATGGGCGTGTCAATGGCCCCTGGCAGCACGCAGTTAGCTCGGATATTCTGCTTGCCGTAGTCCAGCGCCACGCACCGCGTCAACCCCAGCAAACCGTGCTTGCTCACCACGTATTGCACCGAGTTGCGTTGCGCCGCCACCGACTGGACCGAGCCCACCATCACGATGGAGCCGCCCCCACGCTCAATCATCCGCGGGAGGGTGTGCTTGCACATCAGAAAAGCAGCTTTCAAATTCACGTTCATCACCTCGTCCCACTCCTCTTCGGTAATGGTGGTCACGGTCCCGTAACGTTGAATCCCGGCATTGCTCACCAAGATGTCAATCCCGCCGAACTGAGCCATCACGCGCGCAATTAGCTGCTCAACTTCTTTCTCATTGCTCACATCCGCCGCGAGAAAGGTCGCCACTCCACCCTGAGCCTTAACATCGCGCGCCACTGTTTCTCCCTTTTCTCTGTCTCGGTCCACGACGGCCACGGCAGCATGCCGCCTCGCAAATTCTTCGGCGCACGCTCGGCCAATTCCAGAACCTCCACCCGTCACGATTGCCACCTTGCCCTTGAAATCCATATCCCCTGGCCCTTTCCTTGTTAAACTTTTTCTTTCCGTTGAACTGATCCGATTAAGGGAGAGCTCTTAGGGCCGGTGCGGGCGCGCTGGTGCCAGAGTGGCTGGCCCGGCACCCTCAGATCGAGCACCGCGATATGGTCACGGCCCAAATTGCTCACTAACAGTTGGTCAAACTGAGGACCGCCAAACGCGCAATTGGTCGGCTGACATAATTGCAGGTTCTCCGCATCCTGGCACAACAGCTCGGCCTTTCCCGCTGCGTCCACACGATAAATGCAGTTGGAGGCGTAAGTCGTTACGTAGAGGTTCCCGCGAGCGTCAAAGGCAAGCCCGTCCGGAACCCGCGCCAATCCTTCAGCAAAAACGTGGGGAACACCGGCTCGGCCGTCAGGGAGTATCTCAATTCGCAGCACGCGATCCAGGTTACTTTCCACCACGTAGAGGTAGCGCTCCGCCGCATCCAAGGCAAGGCCATTCGCAAAGTGAAACGGCCCGGGTGAAAATAATTCGGGTTCACCTTCATGACGCCAGCGATAAACCGTCCCGTTGGCTTCTTTCCATCCGCCGGAATCGCTGAAGTACAGATTTCCCTCCGTGTCGAACACGCTGAAGTTGGGGTTCACCAGGGGACGTCCCTCCACCGCCTTGACCACCGAGAGCATCTCCCCGCTTGGTGACAGCTTGATCACAGCCCGAAGCCCGGCATCACAGATGTAGATATTCTCATCCCGGTCGAGCGTGATGCCGAGACAAAACCCACCCGTACTGGCGATCTGCTCTACCTTCAGGCCGTCGGATGAAATCCGATAGACCTGGCCCGCTTCGCCGCCCGCATAGACGGTTGCGTCTCTCGCCACCGCCACACCCTCCGGGTGATCCAGTCGGCTCACTAGCTTGCGAACCTCGGAAATGGGGTAAAGCATGATTTCCTTCACGCGGCTTGCTTGTGCGCTGCTATTCTAGCGGAGGGTCTATTCCTCCTCAAGGCTTCTCTCGGGCATGGGCTTCCTTTTTGCCTTTTCGGACCGGTTCACACAGGCCAAGATACCTCCCAGAAGATAGTGAGTAAAGCTTTTGGGAGGCGGGGATTTTGTGCGAGATAACAACCCACGGTTGGGGGGGACTCGTGGCCTCTCCCAGGCTAAACTCCGACCGCCGCTACAGCGCAGGCGACCGCTACCGCAGCCGGCTGATTCGTTCTTCCCCAACAACCCCCTCATCCCTCGCGTCCTCTTCCCAAGCGTTTCAATCCAACAGGGGGGATACGATGTGAGTAGGCTCTGCCAGCCTCAATTGACAGTTGACAGACCCTGCCGGATAAGGTCAAGATAATAATTAGTGATTTCACCGATGGATCATTCAGCCGTCACACCGGTGCAGGGCAGCCAGTGCCGCTTACTGGTTCGCCGTAGTGCAAGCCCAACGGAGGTTGTTCGGTTCCTCTCGAGTGGCCTGGAAGTGGGACAGCAGGTGGTGGTCGTGGCGGGCCCAACTTGGCTGAAAGATTTGGCGGAATCTCTGAGTGCTTTACGATTTCGTCCCGACATTCTGCTGAGAAACGGTCGGCTCATTTTTCTGACCGCGCCTGATTGCTTTGCGCAACTCGCACGCCAAGATGACCCCTTGCTTTGCCGTACGCTGCGCCTCAACGGGTCCATTGTCCGCTGGGTCTCCGACTGGTCCTGGGCTTACGAGAACGGTCATCACCCGGCGGAAATTCTTAACTATCAGCAGTGCGTCCACAGCCGCATTAATAACATGACCGCGCTCTCCCTTTGCACAGTGCACTGTTCCCGCATGGAGCGGAGTTCGATGCTGAAGATGCTCGTGCAGCACCGGCATGCCCTTCGGTCTGTTTGCCAAGCCGTCTAGAAAATCTCCCTCCACCTGCGTAAGCCCCTCACTCGGAAGCCCAGTCTCTCTCGATCCTCCGACTGAACTTATTAAGGCTTTACAAATGGGACTGGAATGGGCTTGCGCGAAGAATGCAAAACAAGGCAACCTGTCGAATCCTCTGGTTGAGTCCGTGTTGCGCGCGGCCATGCGCGCCGCAAGGACTCTCGAGCGGCAGGAATGGGCAGGGGCGCAATGCCTAACGTTCCAGGCCCAGCAGGAAATCTATTTGGTGTGAACGGAGTGCTCGGCTGCGACTTGGCCTATAATGGGTGAAGGCGTGCACCCTATGGTTCTCGTGATTGACAATTACGATTCGTTTACCTACAACCTGGTCCAATATTTGGGCGAACTCGGCGCGGAAACCGAGGTGCGCCGGAATGACCAAGTTTCGCTAACTGAGATAGGGCGCCTTCAGCCGGAGCGGATTGTGATTTCGCCAGGACCAAAAACGCCGAGCGAAGCCGGCATCTGCCTCGACCTCATCCGAACCTTCGCCGGCAAGGTTCCCGTTCTGGGTGTGTGTCTGGGGCATCAGGCCATTGGTCAGGCTTTTGGCGGCCGCGTGATTCGTGCCCCCGAGATTATGCATGGGAAAACCAGCTTGATTACTCACGACGGCAGGACGATCTTCTCGGGTTTGCCGAATCCTTTTCCAGCGGCGCGTTATCATTCGCTGATTGTGGAGCGTGAGACGCTGCCCGACTGCCTTGCCATTTCGGCGACATCCCCCGACGGGCTGATTATGGGCCTGCGGCACAAGGAGCTTGCCGTTGAGGGCGTGCAGTTTCACCCGGAATCGGTCTTGACGGGCGCGGGAATGCAGCTTCTTCGTAATTTCTTGGCACTTCCTGCCTTTAACAATTGACCATCTCGTCCGTTCTCAAGGTGTGGCCATCAACGCCCGCAGACTGTCGTAATAATGGAACGCCAGGGCCTTAAAGGCAGGAGAACGAGCCAGCCACTCCGCCGCCGATTGGGATTCTTCTTCAAAAACCTTCCGCCCCAAGCCGTGGAAAGTAATCATTGGAGCGGTTCGATGAATGGCTTGGAAGCCGAAGATTGAGCCGTGGTGGCCAGGCGGCGTCAACCGATATTGGGAGAACCCGGTCCACTCAGGGTCGCGGGCGACGGCTTGTTGCGCCTCCTTGAGTAGTGGGTGAACTTCAAATTTTCCACCCTCCGCTCCAAGAGCTTGCCGCAAATCTTCGAGCGCCCTTTGGAGACTCTTGGTGGGTTGTGGCGCGCCGCGGAACGGCGGCCCCAGCCCGACGAACACATGTCCTCCGTCATTGAGCGCGTAGAGGGAGTAGCCATCAAAACTCCGTTCGCCGTATAAGCCGGCCTGCTCGACACTTTGTCGAAACATCTCTTGAGGCAAGGCCACCACAAAATCCACCGCTTTTTCTCTTTCCGCGGAGGTCTCCAGGCCCACCACAATCTTCTTCCCGCGTTCCACTGCTGCGGCCAGGGCCGGTTCGCCAAAGGCAATGATCCCTGCCGCGCCATCCGCCTCATTTCGATAGTCCATGATGGTTACGGACGGCAGCAGGTCGAGCAGATGCTCTCCGACCGTCTCATTCTTCCCCGCAAAGTTGACGGTCATTTCGGCGCGCGCCGCGGCCGAAGTGGGGAAGAACCACCACGGAACGTCGCAACTCAACCCCAGACCTTCGTGTTGGGCTTCCTTCTCGCACGCCGCCACCATGGCCAAATAGTCCTTGAGCAGACGCCGGCGAAGGGTGGGGTCCTCAAAACCGATGAGCACATAAGGTTCAACATCAAAGTGTACGCCGTCAAACCGGGCCTGCTTGGAAACCTGCCGATTAAATTTGGCGACTATTCGGATCACGGCGAGTGCCCGGTCGTGATACCGTGTCACCGCCCATTCGGGAGAACCCGCGAGCGCCTCCACTCGAAGCCCGTGGCGGTGAGCCCGCTCCAAGAGCCGGCGATAAAGATTCCCTTTTCTTAGCCTCCCTGGCCTTCCCGTCGTCGTTAGTTGCAGGTCCAGCGAGAGATACAGCGTTTGGACGCCCATTTGCTTGCAGAACTGAAATAGCCGGTCCGGCTCTCGCGGGTCCGTAAAGAGCTCGTCCGTCTTCCAAACCCACATGGCATTGGGCAAACTTCGCACTTGGAACGCGGACCGGCTCAATGCCTCACTTTCCTGCTGGTGACTCGCGGTAAGGGCATGGGCGGCGCCTCGATGGGTTGTGAGCGTGATGTCATCGAGGTAAAACTTGTAGTCACCCGGCGTGTTAAAGAGCAGCACAAACCGCACCAAAGAGCCGGGATCCACTTCCGGGAAGTCAGAGAACGGAACGGAAACCTTTTGCCACTTTGTCGTAATCCCTCGCGACGTGAAGGTGTCGAGGGAGCGTGTGCTTAGCGAGTCCTCGTTTTGCTCGCCTCGCTCATCCACCAGCTTGATGTCGAAATCCCACGCTGAATGGGTGCCTTTTATCCAGAAGCTTAGGTAACGAAATCGGCTTGCGTCGAGTGTCCGTGGCGGTGCAGAAGAAGCCGGGTAAAAATCGAACCAAATCCCGCAGAAGCCCTCTGCGGCTCGGTGTGCCGTGACGCGCAAAGCATGCCGAGTGTTTGGAAGGTGGACTCGCGGGTCGAGGTAAGTTCGCGCCCAGGAAGGCGAACGGCCGAAAACATTGTATTGTCCGCCGAGCGTGTTCCTCAGCGTGTCGTTAAAATTCCAAATCAGTTTTCGAGCGGCTGCGCCGGATAAAGGGTTTCCCAAAACGGCAAAGAACGTGAAGGCTAGCATCCGGCTTAGTGTACGCCGAATTCTTCTCATCATCTCCCCGTTAGCCATGGCGCCGCGTGAATTCGATTAGGCGTTCCAGCACACGAAGAGCGGCGCCGGAGTCAATGGCTTCGGCAGCGAGCTCGACGCCGACCGTCCATTGAGAGGCTCGGCCCGCCGCCACCAGCGCCGCAGCGGAGTTGGCCAGGACGCAATCGCGCGCCGGACCTTTTTCCCCTTGAAGGATTTGGGTGAGCAAACGTGCATTCTCAGCCGCGCTGCCTCCGGCGAGTGTCCGAGCCTCGGTGCGGGGCAAGCCAAAATCCTCCGGCGTAATTTCTCGCGTCTTCACGCCGTCGCCGTGGTAATCCGAAAGCTTGGTGGGTCCGGTGGTGGTAATTTCATCCAGCCCATCTGCGCCGGCCACCACCAACGCCCGGCGGGTTCCGACGGCTCCTAGGGCTTCCGCCATCATCTCGGTTCTGCCGGCATCGTAAAGGCCGGCCAACTGCATAGAAGCGGCTAGCGGATTGGTCAGCGGCCCCAACAAATTAAAGACAGTCTTCGTTTTGATTCTTCGCCTCGCCGGCATGACGTGTTTCATGGCTACGTGCAGATGGGGCGCAAAAAGAAAAACCATGCCAACTTCTTCGAGGCAGGCGGGTATCCGTTCCATCGGCAGGGTTACGCGCACCCCGAGAGCTTCTAGCACGTCGGCGCTGCCCACGCGGCTGGAGATAGAGCGGTTGCCATGCTTGGCGACCCGGGCGCCTGCGCCCGCCGCCACCAGCGCCGCTGCCGTCGAGACGTTGAAGGTCCCACGACCGTCGCCACCTGTCCCGCAGGTGTCCAAGAGAGGCTCGGCCGAAAGTGCCTCAATGTCCACTCCTCCGCCTCGTAGGGTCTCTTGGGCGTGCCACCGCATGACCTCCGCAAAGCCGATGAGTTCGGCCGCTTGTTCGCCCTTGTCGCGCAGCGACAAAAGCAAGGCGACCGTTTCATCTTCTGAAGCGCTGCCGGTGAGCAAATGCTCCATCACCTCGCGCGCTTCATTGCGGGCGAGATGCTCTCCGTGTTGAACCTTGAGAATAGCTTCTTGAAGCGACATAGAATGCGTTGCTTTTCAAGCGCCCCTTCCTCTATACTGACAAATTCTGTTGAAAAGGCAAGCGCGCGCCGTGCCTTGGAGGCTGCGTGGGCCGCGCTCCTAGAACGATGAATCTGGGTCCGCCCGAATGAAATGAAAGTTCACGAATACCAAGCTAAACACATCTTAGCCCATTACGGCGTGCCGATTCCGCGCGGGGAGGCTGTTTTTACACCGGAGGAAGCGCGCGCCGCCGCCCAACGCCTGGGCGGGACGGTGGTGGTCAAAGCCCAAATTCACGCTGGCGGGCGCGGCAAAGCTGGGGGCGTCAAGCTGGCTCGTAACCCCGAAGAGGCCGAACGCATCGCCGGTTCGCTCTTGGGTCAAAAACTCGTCACGGCACAAACAGGACCCGAGGGCCGCGTGGTGGGCCGTCTTCTGATAGAGGAAGCCCTCGACATCGCCAAGGAGTTCTACCTGAGCCTGCTCGTTGACCGCGCCGCCGCGCGACCCGTCTTTATGGCTTCGAGTGAGGGCGGGGTGGAAATTGAGGTGGTGGCCGCCGAGCATCCGGAAAAAATCCTTAAGGAGACCGTTCACCCCGGAACGGGTTTCCAGCCTTTTCAGGCGCGTCACCTGGCGTTTGGTTTGGGCTTGGACCCGGTTCTGCTGCAAGAAGCCACCAGGATTTTCTCCAGCCTTTATCGTGCTTTCCTGGCTACCGATGCTTCGTTGGTGGAGGCCAATCCCTTCGTCCAAACGCGCGATGGTCGCCTGCTGGCTCTCGATGCCAAAATGACGTTTGACGACAACGCGCTTTTCCGTCATAAGGATATTCAGGAACTTCGCGACGTCCATGAAGAGGATCCGTTGGAGGTGAAAGCCTCGGAATATAAGCTGAACTACATCCGCCTCGATGGCAATGTGGGTTGCATGGTGAACGGTGCCGGTCTCGCCATGGCCACGATGGACATCATCCAGTACGCCGGCGGTCGTCCCGCCAATTTCCTCGACGTGGGCGGTGGCGCCAGTGAAGAGCAGGTCAAGCGCGGATTTGAAATTATTCTCGGGGACCCGAACGTCCGCGCCGTCCTCATCAACATTTTCGGCGGCATCATGCGCTGCGATATCGTTGCGAGCGGCGTCGTGGCGGCGGCCAAGAGCCTGGGTATCAACGTGCCCGTCGTTGTACGCCTCGAAGGGACAAATGTCGAGCTCGGGCAGAAAATCTTGAAGGAATCCGGGCTCAATTTTACCGTGGCCAGCGGCATGAAAGACGCGGCGGAGAAGGTCGTCGCCGCCTCGCGAGGAAATTGAACTTATTGTATGTCCGTTCTCGTTGACCAAAACACGCGCTTGTTGGTTCAAGGCATTACGGGCCGCGAAGGCGGCTTTCATGCCGAGCAGGCCGCTCTTTATGGGACCAAAGTCGTCGCGGGCGTAACGCCGGGCAAAGGCGGCACGACGTGGAGCACGAAGAACGGCGCCTATTCCGTGCCGGTTTTCAACACCGTCCGCGAGGCCGTGGAAAAGGCCGGGGCGAACGCCTCGGTCATTTTCGTTCCACCCCCGTTTGCTGCCGACGCCATCATGGAAGCGGCCGACGCCGGCCTGCCTTTAGTCGTCTGCATTACCGAAGGCATCCCTACGCTCGATATGGTTCGCGCCATGCACTTTCTTCGCGGTACGGCGACTCGGCTCATCGGTCCCAACTGCCCCGGCATCATTTCGCCGGGCAAGTGCAAGATTGGCATCATGCCCGGCTCCATTCACCGGCCGGGCCACGTCGGCGTTATCTCGCGCAGCGGGACGCTCACCTACGAAGCTGTCGGCCAGCTCACGGCGCTTGGTATCGGACAATCCACGTGCATCGGCATCGGGGGTGATCCGATTATCGGTACGTCGTTCGTAGATGTATTGCGCCTGATGAACGACGATCCGGAAACGGGCGCCATGGTGGTCATTGGGGAAATTGGGGGCACGGGCGAGGAGGAAGCGGCCGCTTTTGTCAAAGCCCATGTCAAAAAGCCGGTGGTCGGATTCATTGCCGGCCGCACCGCTCCGCCGGGTCGGCGCATGGGCCATGCGGGCGCCATTATCGCCGGGGGGAAGGGAACTGCGGCCGATAAGATTGCCGCCTTCCGCGAGGCAGGAATCGAAGTGGCGGAGAGTCCCGCGCTCATCGGTGAGACGATGGCCAAGGCACTCAATCCAACCAGGCGCTCACGGGTTGAGGGTACGTAGGCGTTGGAAGTTTAGGTCGCGGCCTGTGAGAGGCTACATCGCTCGCGACCGCCTCAAGGCCTATTCACCGGCAATTCTACGAATTCTGGGTTTAAGGCTCACGGAGGACTATGCCCATCGAACGGACGCTAACCATCATTAAGCCGGACGCCGTGGCCGCCGGTCACATTGGCGACATCATCAAGATCCTTGAGTCGAACCGATTCAACATCGTCGCCGCTCGAAGGGTGGCTCTTTCTAAAAGGCAGGCGGAAGGCTTCTATGCGGTACATCGCGGCAAACCGTTTTTCGAGAGCTTGACCAACTTTATGAGCTCCGGCCCCGTGCTGGTCATGGTTCTGGAGGGCGACAACGCGATTGCCCGCCTGCGCGAAATTATGGGCGCTACGAATCCCGCCAACGCCGCTGCCGGGACCATTCGCAAGCTTTACGCCACCAGCATTGAACGGAATGCCATTCACGGCTCCGATGCGCCGGAAAGCGCCGCCTTTGAAATTTCCTATTTCTTCCCCGGCCTTGATCTGCTCTAGCGTGCACCCGACGTTGTAAGGCCCACCGCAACAGATACGCCGCAGTTTGTGTCCCAGAAATGAAAGATATCTGATGACGCATCTGCATCGCTACGGCACAGGCTGCACGGGCCACGGCGCTCCATGGCGGCCCCGTTTGCCGGCCGCACCGTTAGCGGAGGACCGTTGCGTAGAAGGTGTTGCGTCCGGTGCGCAAATCCTTTCCGTAAGTGAGGATGACGTGCAGGCCGGTGAGAACGCGAAGGCGGCCCTCCGCGCCCGTATCCCAAAGCCAATGCTGCGAGCCAAAGAGTCCCGACTCGCCGGTAATGCGGCCGGTGTCGAGGAAGGGTCCCAGCTTGACCTGAAACCAAGGACTGCGATAAACGTTTCTGCGAATCTCCCAGTTCGACAAAAAATAATCACGGCCCAGCGGGGCGCTGCCCTTCATGCCGTTGCGGGTGCCGATGTGGGCACGCAGCGGCAAATTGTTATCGCGCTCAAGGCCCAAGATAAAGAGCTCATCCAAAGGTGCGGTTCCGGAGATGCCGCCCACGTGGACGGTTTCTGTGATCTCATCATCCTTGCCCTGAGCGTGGGGAAACCACACGGCGCCGAGAGATGCCTCCGCTCTTGCGTAAAGATGCGAAGGCGATGTGAACATTTTCCCCAACTGAACGGCAGCCCTGGAATTGAGTCGCAGCCGACGCCCCGGCCAGTCGAGGAGCACGGTGTTCATGTCGAGCCGATATTGCAATGAAAAACTGCTCGTGAAGGCGGCATTGTGGCTGAGGTTGGATAGGCCGAAGTTGCCGAAGGTTCTTCGCTCGAGAGAAACGCCGGTGCCCCAGCTCCATCGCGCGTCAATAATGGAATGAAGGTCGGCTCCCACGGACCACCGGCGCAATTTCAAATCCGTGAGCGCGGGGCCATGCTGGTGAAGCGTGGTGGCCAGGTTCCAATTCTCGTCGCGCACGTCGGCGTACGCGCGTGCGCGCCACGCCGGATTGCCGTCAAGCGGAGCAGAAAGCGCCACGTGCAGCCTTCGCTTCTGCGGATCCCAACGGACCAGCGAAGTCAGATTGATGGCGCGATGCTCAAGATCGTAGAAATCAGGATAGAGCGTGTCATAGGGAACGCCGCTCACGAGGCCAAGAAGGCCCTCGAGCCGGCCGCTGCCCAAACCGTCCCGCTCCGCGGCTCGAAAATCGAGATCATAAGCGGCGCCGGTTTCCTGGGGCGCGGCAGGTACAAGGTCAAAACGAAAGCGCGGGAAAATGCCGAGCTGTGTGAGGCGAGCCCGGGATAGTTGAAGGGCGCTCAACTCAAGAACGCTTGCGGGAGAAAAAACGAAGGCGCGATCCAATAACTCCGGGTCTATACGAAGCGACGGCGACGTATGAACTTGACCGATCTTCGGCTCGCCCGCGCGGTTCCAGTATTTGAGCGCGCCGTCGAGGTTGTGCTGTAAAAAGTAGATCGTTCCCAAGAACTCGTTGGCGTAATGGTCTTGGGGGTCCACGTGCAGCGCGCGCCGCAGTTCGGATCGGGCCACGCGATAGTTTTTCTGCAGGAAGGCAATCCCAGCGAGTTCAACCGGAAAGCGTTTGTCTTTGGGAAACCTCCGCTGGCCGGATAAAAGCAACCGTCGCGCGGCATGGAGCCGGCCAAGGCGTGCCGAGGCCATGCCCCGATAGAAAAGCAGGTCCGCCGGAAGGTTGGGAGAATTTGGGATCTGGTCCAGAAGGGCTTGCCAACGGCCCTGTTTGTAAAGTTCTCGCGCCCGGGCGGGCGTGACCCCCTCGCGCTGCGTTTGGGCTCGTAATCCGCTCGGGCCAAGAAGGAGCAAGCTGAGGAGAATAAGACGCGTAACGCCGCCGGTTAATGAGGGAGGGCCAAGAGCGTCCAATAATCTGTCGCCTTCCAGCGTTTTTCAAGCCTTGGCCAGTCCATCTTCAGGAGCTTCCGGCGCGCCGGATCATTCACGAGGACCACGTTCTCAGCCGGATCAATCCCTGCAACGACCACATAATGCAACGGGCCGGAGCCCCTCGTCGGGCCCAGAGCAACAATGAGCGGTCGGCCGCGGGCCAAATGATGCGCCAACGCACGCCAGCTTCCTCTAAAGGCGTAGGCGGCAAAACCACTTTGGTGGAAATAGCGCGACATGGCGTCCGCATAAATCCCGTGCGCGGAGGGGCTGTAGAGCTCGCGCATGATGCGAGCAGGATTGGAGGCTGGCGATCGGCCGGCGCCCAACTGCCGCTGCCAATATTGCATGACCATCGAAATACAGGCGGCGCCGCAAGCGTTCCGAGCTTGTCGGACGAAGGGAACGTTGAGCCAACATCCCGCCGACTCAATCCGCGCACGTAGGGGTAGCGCGAATAAGGTAAGCAAGATAACGCTGGCAGCGTATCTCATGAGCTAGGAAACAAAAATGATGGTTATCAGAAGCGCCGTTCCCAGCGCGATTAAGATATACGTGATTTGCTGGTTAGTCAGAGCCCCCGCCGCGAAGTTGTTCTGAACCTTCTGGGTTTCGGCAGCGAGGCGCGCCAACTGTTGATGACTAAGGGTGGGAATGGCCTTCTGAATTTCGACGGGATTGAGATGAGCTTGTTTGAAGGCTCTTCGTGCGACCGGAGAGGAGAAGAATTGTTCAACTTGGGTAAGTTGAGTTTGTCGCTGACGAGCGGAGGCCTGCGCTGCTTGGTGAAGCCGAGAGACGCTGACTAAATGATTGGAAGCGCGCGCGGCCGCCGGTGCGCCCAAAATGCTAATCCAAACCACAAAAAGGAGAAGAACGGGAACGCGGCGAGCAGAGAAGGGCATAGCCATCACCTCGTGTGTGAAGTTGTCCCCTCTCATTGCGATTCTAAGTTAAAGGAGGGGTTTGGGCAAGCACAATATTTGAAGCCGATGAGTTCGCCATCAACTAGATTGATATGGGGGTAGAGGGAAAATCAAATGCTCAGCCCCGGCTGAGCTGCCACGCCCGCAACTAATAAATGCCTTTAATCCAGCCGCCGTCCACGGCGAGAGAAGCTCCGGTGATGTAGCTGGCGCGCTCAGAAGCCAGGAAAGCCACTGCACTGGCAAATTCTTCCGGCAGGCCAAGCCGATGCAAAGGAATTTGGTCGGCCCATCGGGTTTGGATGGCACTCGCCTCCACCCCTTCGGCGGCTGCCATCTTTTCCGAAAGCTGAGCCAGCCGGTCTGTCAGCGTATAACCGGGGCAAACGCTGTTCACCAAAACGTTGTCCTGCGCATATTCGTTGGCCAGGGATTTTATTAATCCGCTAACGGCAGAGCGGATGGAATTGGAAAGGATCAGACGATCAATCGGCTGCTTCACGGAGGCTGAGGTGATGGCAATGAAGCGGCCCCATCGCTGCTTTTGCATGAGCGGCAAAACTTCACGCGCAAAGTGGATGCAACTCATAAGGTTGAGTTCGACGGCAGCGCGCCAATCCTCCAGTGTGGTTTCGGCAAAGGTTTTGGCGGGAGGGCCACCCGCATTCGTGACACAAATGTCCACTCCTCCAAACTCCCGTCGCGTGCGTTCCACAAATTGGCTCACCTGTTCCGCATGGCGAACGTCCACGGTTTGGGCAAGAACTCGGACGCCTGTGTTGGCGCGGATTTCCTCGGCCGTAGCAAAAAGGGTGGATTCACCGCGAGCGCATAAGGCCAGCTTGGCCCCTTCCATGGCCAAGGCCTTGGCGACGGCTTTGCCCAATCCTTTACTCGATGCGGCGACTATCGCCACCTTGTCCTGGAGGCCAAGATTCACGGCTTACCCCTTTCTCAAATAATCGTCCTGTCCGCTGAGCCAATCCGCGCGCACTGGGCTGAAGATATCCAAGCTGAGCGTGTCTTGGAGCGCCGTGGCGCCGTGCGGCACATTCGGGGGCAAAAGCAAGACCTCACC
>JAKASC010000039.1 GCA_021828245.1 Acidobacteriota bacterium | reverse complement strand
CTGGACGCCGATATCCGCGAGCGGGGCAGCCCTCTCAACAAACCGGCGAACATACCCCGGAAGCAACCGGCGAAGATCCTCGTGTTCCATTTCGGCCTTGAGTCCGGGAAGATGCACCCGAACATCTCCGCCATTGCCAAACAATCGCCTCTCTCGCTCCAGAATCGCGAGCACTTGCTCTTTGGTAAGTTTCCCCTCGATCTTCTGTTCGGTCGCAAGTGCGCCTTCTTCCGTGATGGCCTGCTCAAGGTATTGCTTCAGGGAAACTCCTTCGAACACACGCCCAATGACATCGAATACTTTATCCGATCCCAATTCCTTGCGAATACGTTCCAGCTTGTCGAGAAGAGTAAAAAGAACACGGCCTTCACGGGTCTTGCCAGCCAGTAGATTAAGGACGAAAACTGGGTCCTGCTTTTGGCCATACCGGTGAATTCGGCCCATGCGCTGTTCGAGGCGCGCAGGGTTCCACGGAATATCGTAATTGACCATCAGCCAGCAAAACTGCAGATTGATGCCTTCGCCGGCGGCGTCTGTGGCCACGAGGTAGCTTGCTCCTCCCTCGCTCGAAGGCTTGCGAAAGAATTCAACCTGCTCCTCGCGCTCGCGGTAGTCCATGCCGCCGTGAATTCTGGCCACTTGACCGGCGAATCCAAGGCCCTCCAGGCGTCGGACCAGGAAATCGAGTGTGTCCCTGTGCTCAGTGAAGATGATCGCCTTCGCGTCTTTGAACCTTTCCTCACGAAGCGCCTCGCGAAGCTTCGTGAACTTCGTTTCTTCTCCCCCTTCGTATACCCGGTTGGCAAGCTCGAGGAGCTCTGCGACCTGAAGGCGTTCCGCCTCGAGTTCAGCCAATGATGCGGCCACAACGCCAGCCATCGCCCGCCGTTCAACCTCTTCGTTTTCTTCCAGTCCGCCTTCAATGCTCTCTTCGTCGCTGGTCTTTTCGGCCAGCACATCTTGAACCTCTTGCCCAAGCTTCCGCTGAAATGCAGAAAGCTCCTCCAGCGACAGGCGGCCGGAACGAACGTCGTCAATCAGTTTGTCCAGTTTTTCCTGTCTGCGTTCGAAAGAGCGGACCAGCGCATAGGTCGAACTGGCGAGGCGGCGCTGGAAAATGCTCATTGCCAGGCGGGCAGCGGATCGGTTGAGGATTCGGGCTCTATTGTAAAACGTCTGGATGTAGCTCGTGGTGTTGTCGTAAAGCTTCTGCTCGCTGGCTTCTCCTTGCGTAAGATCGTAGCTGAAGGTGTCTGACACTCTGGCCGGGTAGATTGCGCTTCCATCAAACCGCACCATTTCTTCTTTCGTGCGCCGGATGAAGTGGCGGCGGCGAGCCTCCAACGGATACGCATTGAAGGCCTCGGAAGTGGGCAGGATCTCTGGCTTAAGGAGCTTCCAAAGGCAGTAATACGGGAAGTCCTTGCCCATATGCGGCGTTGCGGTAAGCAGCAGCAGATGTTGGCTGCTCCAGCTCAGCTTCCAGCGATTGTCATCTGTGTGAACCCCCGCCACGGCCTCTGCCAAACGGTAGCGATCCGTCTTTCGGATTCTGAGATCAGGCTCACGGCTGGCGGAGAGCTTATGCGCCTCATCGAAGATGATGAGATCGTAAGGTGAGGCGGATGGCTCCTGGAGGCGCGAAAACATTCGCTCCGAAGTCAGCGTGTCCAGGCTCACGATGAGACAGTCACTGTGCGGGCCCGCGAACGGATTGCCGGCGCGGGCCTCACCTCCGGAGACGATGCGGAAAGGCAAGCTGAAATGCACCTGCATCTCGCGCAGCCAGTTACCAACCAGCCCGGCGGGCGGCACAATCAGGACGCGGCGGATCAAACGCCGGTTCATCATCTCCCTGATATACAGACCCGCCATGATGGTTTTGCCCGCGCCCGCATCGTCCGCCAGGAGGTAGCGCAAACGGGTCTGGCCGAGCATTTGTTGATAAACCGCAATCCGCTGGTGGGGAAGTGGATCAATCGAGGAGATTTCTGTGGCGAACGCAGGGTTGAAAAGGTGGCCGTATGAAAGTCGCTCGCCTTCGGCAACCACACGGACCACATCGGGATCAGCGGAGAGGTCAACCCTAGGATCAGCTTGGCCAATATCACCCGTTGAATCGGGATGGGTCTCATTCTTCAAAAGCTCCGACGGAGGACTTTGGAATGCTGTTGGCCCTAGCTGCTCGACGAGCGCCACTTTCTGCCACGCGAGAGTCGATGGCCGAGCTTGGGAATTTTCCCATCGGTTGACGGAAGCATAGGAAACACCCAAAAGAGCTGCAAGCTGCTGTTGGGTAAGGCCTAGTTTGGCCCTCAGTCCAATAATTCGCTCACCATAATCTCGCGGAACATGGCTTGCGCTACTCACTCCAATGTCTTCCATATGACCATGCATATCATACCGCGTGAATAATGTAAAGTTTAATTTCAGATGTTATGTTTAACTGTAAGGCATGTTTAGTTAGGTTCCTATGGTTCTAGAAGCAGCTCCAGTTTGTGCAGATGGGAACAGTAATTGTCGCGTCAATCAGACCAGAATTTCGAACCTTGGCATGAATCTGCATTAAAAGATGAATTGAGGAATCGCTCCTCCGCAAATAAGCCGCGGAGATCTAAAATAATAACTCGATCTGACATTAAAATAAATAGTTACGAATTAGTGTTGACATTGTCATACGTGCAGTGTATTCTCTGTTTTAGAGGAATCCGCCATGCCTGATGGTGATCAGTTTGAGAAAAAGCTTCGCGGAAAGGGCTGGCGGGGTGTGTATCGACTCGGATGCTCTGGAGCGCCGATCCAAATCGTGGCCGACCGAGTTATGAGAGCCGCGGCCCACATTTTTCGGACGACGCAGACTGATTGCTTCCCAGAAATTTGTGCCGAGTTGGTCGACGGTGTTCAACTTCGCGAAGCCCCGCTATTCAAAGAAGCTGCTTCACGCCAAGCATTCTCCCAACTGAGCTATAGCGTTGAAGCGATAGAGCAGGACGAAGGCTACTCCGACTCCTCACGTTTGGGCGCTATCGCCGCCCTTCGGACCTTTAAGGAAATCGAGCGGACGAACAATAGCCCGAATGAGCAAACCGTGAAACAATTATTCACGAGAAATTTGGTGTGGGGTTTGACCGAGCGACGGTGCCTCGGCCCGATCAGGGACGGAATTATCCAAAGGACGGGAAGGAGTACCGGCGAACAACAGGATTGGGAAGCAAGACTTAGAGAAACCATTTTGGAGCCATGTGCGCGGCTGAGCGATAGCCTCCTGACCACGAACGGAAACAAGACGGTTCGTGCTCCAAAGCGGCTTTTCAAACCAGCACCCGTAACCTTGGAGACCTTGAATCAGCCATTGCGGATCGTATGAGGATCACGATGAATGCGGGGAAGCAGCCACCTTCGTTTAGTTTCGATTTGACTCGCGCGGACGGCGTGGTTTGGAGCCGCGGTGGAAAAGACAGCCAGTTTGGAGAGCGTGGTACCCCTGCTGGATTCTTCATCGACGATATGGAGATTGCTGATGAGTTTGCTTCTCGGCTGCCACCCTTGATGGCTGATCTCGTCGACATTGCATCAGCGGTTCACACCGCCGATCGTCTGGCGGTAAGGACTGCTGAACTTAATAGCAACTGGTGTCGGCGCTTGGAAATCAAAATCAGTGTTAGATGCGCGGAAATGTGGAATGGCGCTCTTGAACTAGGGTGCATTGAACGGCTGCTGGGCTTTTTAACTGAAGATGCGTGGCAGGTGTCCTTTGTTCCTCGTCGAGACTCGCCGCGGGGATCAGAGGTTCAAGAGCACCTATTTGCCGGAAGTCGTGACAGAGATGTCGAAGTAAGCTTGTTCAGCGGCGGATTGGATTCCTTCGCCGGAACCGCCGACCGCGCCTCCGATTGCTCGAAGCATTTGGTACTCGTTTCGGCATCCCCCAACCCACAGCAGCGGGCTCGCCAGCAACGGCAGGTCAAGGTACTCCGAGAGCAGCTCACGAAACAGATTTCTCATGTGTGCGTGCCATATGGAATTCATCATGGGGATGAGTACGCACAGGAGCCTTCGCGTAGAACGCGTGGTTTTTTGTTCCTGATCTTAGGCGGCGTTACTGCCCTCCTGGCCGGATCCTCAGCTCTGTACCTTTATGAGAACGGGATAGGGGCAATAAATCTCCCATACGATCAGTCTCAGCTTGGCACCGATAATGCTAGGGCAGTACACCCACGAGTGCTTCGGAAAATTGGCGAGATCCTAAGCCTTGCGGGAAACCAGCGATTTTCGATCGAAAACCGCTGCATTTATAAAACCAAGGCGGAGATGCTTCAGAAACCTGCGATTGATCGAGTCAAGAGTGCGATCCCGTACACCTTTTCCTGCGATGGTTTTCCCGTGCGAGCCAAGGGACGCGCTCAGTGCGGGTTCTGCACGTCTTGCCTCCTTAGAAGGCATTCCTTGGAACTTGCCGGCTTAGCGAATTTGGATTCGGATGGTTATCTTCAGGACTGGAAACAACCCTCCTTCAGGCCTGCTCGGCACCATCTAAGGGGATTGCGAGCGATGGACTGGCAAGTATTCAGGCTTGAGAAATGCTTCTCGGAACCGAGTCTGTGGCAAGCCCTAACCTTTGAGTTTCCTGAGCTCCAGGCGACGGCGGATGAGTTGTCCATTGCCAACCGTGGGACCTGCACGGACGTCGAGCCAGGCCTCACCAGATTGCTGCGACAACATGCAGCGGATTGGCGCAGTTTTTCCGCATTGCGGCTGCTGGAAACATAGAGGAGAAAAACAGCCTAAATTGACTGGGAGGCACACAATGAGCCTGGGCTTGGAGCAAGTCGATCCGCGAAACTTAGGTTTGCGTTTGCAAGAAGCACGAAAAGCAACGGGCATGACGCAACTTGAGGTTGCCGCCCATCTTGAAATGGCTCGCACGACCATTGTTGCGATCGAGAAGGGAGAACGGAAGGTCACTCCTCACGAGCTTTTGCAATTTGCCTCCTTGTACAGGCGGGCGGTGTCCGATTTCGTGAGCAAAAAAGTTGTTGCAGAGAGTCTTGTTCCGCAGTTTAGGGCTTCCCAAAAGCAGATAGATCCCAATTTTGACCAGGCGGCCATCGACCTCCAAAGTCGTGCGGAGGACTACGTGGAACTTGAACGCATTGTGGGAGCCCCTTTGGCCATGAGATTCCCTCCGGAATATGGTACGGGAGGAACGGCACCGGAGCAAATCGCCGAAGACGTTGCAACAGCGGAACGAAATCGCCTCGGCCTGGGCGACGGGCCAATTGGTAACTTGCGCGACTGCTTGGAGAGCGATGTGGGAATCAGAATCTTCTATTTCCCGATGGCAAGCAAGGTCGCTGGACTATTCGCCTACAGTGATATTTTGGGCGCATGTGTCGGAGTTAATTCGAATCATCCCCGCGACAGACGTAACTGGACCTTGGCGCATGAGTACGGTCATCTGCTGATGACCCGTTACCAAGTGGAGGTAACGGTGCTCTCGACCGACAAAAGATCCGTCGGAAAGGAACGTCTCACCGACAGCTTTGCAAAGTATTTTCTCATGCCAGCCTCTGGTCTCAATCGTAGATTTACCGAATTACACCGGGCGGGAGACAAAGGAATTACACTTGCCGATGTTTGTAATCTCGCCAATTTATATCAGGTTTCAGTCCAGGCCTTGATCTTGCGATTAGAGGAGCTGTCCAGATTGCCGGCTGGAACGTGGGAGCGTCTGCTTGCAGAAGGGTTCAAAGTTCAGCAGGCCCACAAACTACTTGGTATCGAAGCGAATCCGCCGTTGAAGGAAGTACTACCGCAAAGATATGTCAGTCTCGCGGTTGAGGCATTTCGCAAAGGCTATCTAAGCGAGGGGCAATTAGTCCGCTACCTGCGAACCGACAGGGTTTCTGCCCGCCTTCAGGTTGAACTGCTCGAACGCGAAATTCATGTGGAGAACGGCGGTAATTTCACGCCGATCGCTCCCGATCTAGCCCAGTCATTGGAGGGCAGATAGGGGTTGCCACATTTGATTACGGAGCGACTCGCTGTGCTTGATACTTGCATTCTCATAAACCTCCTGGCGACCGACCGAATAGCGGAGATTGTGAATGTTATTGCACCATCATGTTTGATTTGCTCTGCTGTTTCCCGCGAGAGCCTGTATTTGCGTCCCCGGGAGCCCGACGCGCAGCCTGAAGCGATCAATCTCGCGCCCCTATTCGAGGCCGGGATTCTTACGCCTTGCGATATCGAGGGAGCCACCGAGGAAGGTCTCTACGTGAATTACGCCTCAGAGCTCGAGGACGGTGAAGCGATGAGCCTCGCAATCGCACAGGCGCGCAATTTCGCCTTGGCCACGGACGACCGGAAGACTCGACGTGTGATTGAAGAAAATATTTCGGGGCTTTTGACAGTCTCTACTGTTGAGATTGTTCGTGCATGGGCCGGTGGAAACGACCTGGCCAAGGTTAGCGCTGTGGTCCGGTCGATACAGGCAAGGGCCAGGTTTCATCCACCAGATTCGGATCCATTGTCACGCTGGTGGAATGAATTACTGAAAGGATAGCTCCGAGTACATTAAAGGAATCGTGGTAGGGTACCGCCGAAGGTCAGGAACACTTTGAGTTCGATTGCAGCCGCGGCCGGCTCGAACCCGGCCGACACAAACTGCACTGACAACGGGTATCTCACACCCGAACTTGAAGCTTCGACTTCCATACCGCTGGGCCACATCTGGGCCACAAAGTAACGAGAATACCGGGTAAAATGGGCCATCAGCAGCCAGCCAAGGGCCTTTAGAATCAACACCGGCTATGTTCCTGACATGCCTGTCACGCATGAGGTCGCGGGTTCGAGCCCCGTCGTCCCCGCCAGCTTTTTCAATAAGTTATAGCGATAGCGAACCTCCCGATCAGCAGGTGCTCTAGCGGAAAATGTAGCGACTTTGCGTCTCATGCCCTTGATGATGAGAATGCGTCCTGATGTCGATCCCTGCATTTGTTTATTCCTCCCCTGAAACTGAGAACTCGATCTACCGCATCTTCGGTCGCCAGCTTCTCATTCACTTCGCGACCCCTCGGCCCTTGGATCTGACCGGTCTGCTGCCTGCGCGCAACTTCTGAGGAACAATCTTGGGAAGCGATTCCTTTGGTGTTGGGGGAGCCTGCACCTGTGAAGCCTGAGCCGCTCTGAGAGCTTCGAGTTTCTTGGCGGCGCTGCGTTTATGTTGGTCGGCAGGGTGAAGGTAGTGCATCGTCATTTGAATTTTAGTGTGGCCCATCAAAGCGGCAAGCGTTGCCAAATCGACGCCCGCCTCCGCCGTGCGCGTTCCGTACGTGTGCCGTAAATCGTACAGGCGGAAATAGTCAGCAATCTGCGCGCGATTGACAGCATTGTCGTGGGACTTCCGAACGGAACCGATTGGCCGACCGGGTCGGCGGGGAGACTCGAACACGTACTTACTTGACGTGCCGTTCACGCGACGGCGGAGGATTTCTGATACGGTTTCAGTCATGGGAATCGTGCACTTGGCAGCTCTTGTCTTTCCATAAGGGTTATAGACCCGAATTCGTAAGTTGGACTCAACTTCTGGACGGTTTGGGTCTCATCGAGGGTGCCCGTTACGACTCCAGTTGCGTTTGGATTTCCAACTTGCGTGAAGTTGGGATTTCGTAGAGTAAGAGTTTGTCCAATAGCGGGTTGCGCGTTTTGAGACCTCCCCAGGTCTCGGACAGATGCAACACCGGGCGATGCCCGGCGCGGCCCAGAATGGCTCCGCACAGGAAGACCTGCACGCGCAGAGTGGCAGGTTGCCGGTAAGCGGTCATCGCGGTGGCGCGCTGGACTCGGCCAGCAGGTTGAACAGCATCAGAATGCTCAGAAAAGCCGCCTCGGTGGCGAAGAATTCCTTCAGGCAGAAGTCATCGGCGGCCAAGTCGGATTTCAGTTCCTCAATCCGCTGTTCCCCACAGGCCCGCTGGTTGTAGTCGCGCCAGATTTCTTCCGGCTGATCCTCCAGGTTCGTCACGAAAATCCGAAACGTGTAGCCGGGCACCTCGAACAGCTTGCGGCCTAGAGAAGACTTCTTCTCCTGAATCTTCTCCCGCACCATCGCAAAGCGCCGCTCCCGCTCCCATCCCAGCAGTTTCAATCGAAACTCGCCCACCGCGTAGGTCTCGTCCAGTTCGCGCCACTCGGTCACCCGCGCCGCTTCCCGCCTTAACCAAGGCGTCAGCCGCGCCACCCCGATGTAGCCCAGCTTCTGATCTTCCAGGTATCGCAGCAACTCCTCGGCGAAAAAACCCGCCTCAGCGCGCACCCGGCGAATCCACTCCCGGCTCTCCAACTTCGCCAACGCTTCTTTCAGAAACTCCTCCACCCCGCTGTCGGCTCGAGTGTGCCGCTGCGCAGCCAGCCGTGCAGAATGAAGTGCGCTTCCCCCAGCACCGCCAGCAATGGATGATGTGAACCTCGCCCCGGCTTCTTCGGGTTATAGCCCTTTCTCACCCCTTCCTGCTTCCCGTAACGCTCAAACACCGTCGAGTCCAGCTCCAGGCTGTAGCCGCCCTCGCGCTTGGGCAACCTCGCCAGTGGCCAGACCCACATCGGCTCATAGAACCGAACCACCATCCCCTGCTTAAATCGCCTGAATAAGTTGCGCATTGGCCCATCGGTGGGGAAGCGTTTCATCCCCAACAGAACATGCAGCCCACGGCCCGCCCGCAACAGCGAACTGTGCGCAACCCGCCGCCCCCCAACCACCACCGACATCACGAACGCCGTGAATGTCTCCCCGGCAGGAATCGCATTGGGCGACTTCAAATGCACCGGCACATGCTCCCGCCCCTGATCCGCAAACCCGACCTTTCCCAGAAACTCGATGAAGACCCTCAGCCCTCCGAACGGCGTCACCGCCCGCGCCGTTTCTCGCAAAACCACTTTCTTCCCACCCCAAAGTAAGCTAACTTTGCGTTGCATTGTCCTGTTCCTCCGCTGATTTTGTCTAACCAACTTCAACCTAACGGATCGGAACGGAACAGTGCCCCTTAATTTCCCAATTCGAGTTGAACCTTCCCGACGCCTGTTGGCGGAGCGACTTGATCTGGTCGCTTGCGGATTTCGAAACTGGAACGATGTAGTGTGCCGCTTCCGTCAAGCTCATCTTCAAGCGGTAAGCTTTGCGGCAACATTCCTTGATTTCGGCGCCGGTCCACCCTTCGTCGTCTGGCAATTCGCCCGAAACTCCGTACTTCGCGAGATATATCGCCCAGATTGCTTCCCGCTCTTCCGGCGTCGGCAGATCGAAGAAGAATGTGCCCAGCGTGAAACGCCGCCGCAGCTCAGGCGGCAGGCTCGTAATCGAATTGCAGGTGGCGATGAACAGCGCTCGTCCCTGCGAAACCGCCTCCACCACCTTGAGCGCCGCCCGCCGACGGTCTCCCGAAGCTCCCACGAGCGAGCTCTCCATCGCTGTCAAATCGAACGCGATGGTCGGGATACCCGCGGTATTTCCCGTAGCCTTGGCCGTGGCGCTTTTAGCGCTTCCGGGCGGCCCCAGATACAACGTGCCGTCAGCCTCATGGTCCTGCATCCAGGTGAGCATCGTGCCCGTCATTTCTGTCTTCACGCCGGAGAGGTCCGTTCCCGTGCCGGCGAAAGTCTTCTCGATCTCGTCGATAAAGACCACCACCCGGGGCGGATCCACGCCGGCGAGAACGGCCTTCATAAAAGATTTCACGTTCAGCAGGCCGCCGAGTTCGTCAAACGTCTCACCCCCGCGCCAGACGCTGAGGCCTGGAGTCTGCTCGATAAAGCGGCGCTTACGCTCCCAAAGGTCCTCTGTATCCAGTTGTCCTTTCACGAGCGCCATGGCGAGGGCCTGCTCGGCCGGAAAGGCGGCTAACCCTGCCAGCGCATCCGTCGCCCGCGTCATTACCTCGGGCTCGGGCTCGTTCAGTTCAGCGGCCCGGAAGGTATCGCGGATGATAATCTGCAAGTCCTCCCCGGAGGGAAGAGGCTCGTCGAGCACCAATACGTCCTGAGCCAGCTCGACCGGCAACGCCGCCCCGGGCGTCGTCATCAGGACCAGCGTGCGGCCGGTCGCCTTGTACTCATCCCGCAGGTTCCAGATTCCCTGCATGACGGCGGTTCAACTTGCACAAAGGTACCAAATGCGAAATAGAAATTGCCCGTAATGCCTGTCTTGCCGCGGTCGAATCGACAGCCCTGAGGTGATGGGAGAGCCCGTGGCTGATCTGGTGGCGGTGGGCCATCGCAACCTGTAACCCTGCCGCGACAAGCCTTCCCCTTCAGCTTACATCCGACGGCTGCTGCTCGAATTTGCCTGACGAGCTCCCTCCAGTAGAAGCAAGCGAGACCCCGCGGATTAATTCAATCCTGTTGCCGCCATTCACGGATTAGCCCTGTCCGCACCACGCAGCACAACCCCTCCCCTGCGGTCTCGCCCACAAGATGCCTGCCGTTCTTTGGGAATCCCGGTAAGATAGGCGGTTTTGAACCGCTACGCCGGAGACTCGTCATGCCCAGAATGAATATTCTCAACACTGTGGAACGTGAAGCGTTCGACTCACCTCCGATATTCAACAATGTCGAACGGAAGCACTATTTTGATTTTTCCACTGGGTTGAGCCGTTTGGCGGGAAATCTTCGCACCCCAATCCACCGCCTCGGGTTCCTATTGAGCGCAGGCTACTTCAAAGCCGCGAAGAGATTCTTTCTACCACCACCTTTCACCAGAGGGATATCGAGTACGTTTCGCGACAGCTCGAACTGATGGATTTTAGCTTTGACTTTGCCCGCTACAGCGCGCGCATCCGCCAATTCCACGAAATCACGATCCGAAGGTTCTACGGTTTCCGGGTCGTCGACCCTGCGGCATCCCGCCTCCTGCTCCAAGAGATCGCCGACATGGTGCACTCGGAAGTCAAACCCAAGGTCATCTTCTGGCGCTGCGTCGATACCCTGATCCGCGAGAAAATCGAAGTGCCCAGCTACACGCGGCTTACGAAGCTGATCCTGGGGGCGATCAATCGGCGGAGTCAGGAACTCGCCGCGATCATCGCGCAGACCCTGGCGGAAGATACCCAGAGCGTTTTAGACGATTGGCTGGCCCAAGAACCGGTCGAGGGTCAGGACACCCCGGGCAGAACCAGCCCCTACAAACTCACCTTAATGAAGAAACTCTCGCAGTCCACCAAACCGTCCAAGATCAGAGAACGGGTGGCGGATTTGGATCTGGTGAATGGGCTTTACACTCAACTGAGTCGCGCCCTTCAAGCCCTCGCACTGAAGCCAGAGGGCATCCGGTACTACGCCGAGAATGTGATCCGATCGAAGATCTTCCATCTCATTCGGCGCAACGACCCTGATCGCTATTTGCACCTCCTCGCCTTTATCGCTCACCAGGATTACCGGCTCCAGGACAATTTGGTCGACACACTGCTGGCCAGCCTGCGAAGCTTTCACAACGGTGCGATTCGCGCGCACAAGGAGCAGTGTTATGCCCGCCGCGAGCAGCGCCAGGAAGTACTGAAAATGCTGCTCGGTGGCCTGGAACAAGGGCTGGTCGGGACACCCACCACCATCGGCAGTATCACCGAGGATCAGGCACTCAGCGATGCCGAGAAAGTGGACTGCATTCGGACGTTGCTCGTCCAGCGCGAAACCCGCCGCCTGCTCGAGAAGGATCCGATCTCCGAACTGAAGGCGTCGCTGGTGAGAGAATTAGACGAAGATGACTATTACAAAATCCTGGAGGCGAAATCGGTCTGGATTCAGAATCGCGTGAGCCCGATCCTCAAGGCACTGACCTTCCAGGGCGACCCTGGTATCCGCAAATTAGTGGACGCCATCGAGCATTTCAAAGCGAAAGACGGCGTGGTCGATAAATCGGCCCCGATCAGTTTCCTGGACGCTGAGGAGCAGGCGGCAGTCAACAAGGATGGCAAATCCCGCTTCTCCCTCTACAAGGCTCTGCTCTTCCTGCATATTCAGGGCGGGATCAAGTCGGGCGCGCTGAATCTGGAACATTCCTACAAATCCCGCCCCTGCATGATTACCTCATCAACCGCGCCCGCCGGCAGCGCGATAAACAGCAGCTCATCGAGCACGCGGGGTTGGAGGGCTTCGTCGATCCACGGAAGACGCTCAAGGAACTTGACGAGGCCCTGTACCAGCAGTATCTCACTATCAATCAGAACATCGCCGAAGGAAAGAATCCTCACATCAAATTCAAGAAGAACGGGCGCTTCACCATTACTACTCCCAAACAGGAGGAGACCGACGCGGAACCTTTACAGCAATACTTCCCCGAGCGCCGCGTCGTGCCGCTGGTGGAAGTCCTCGCCACAGTAAACCGCTTCGCACACTTCGTGGATGAACTGCAACATCCCCAGCAGCGCTACCACCATGGCAAGCCCTCAGAAGGGGCGATTTATGCGGGCGTGATCGGGATCGGCGGTGCAATCGGTCTCCGCCGCATGATGCGCATCTCCCGCGGCGTTACCGAAGCGGAAGTGGAGCACACTGTGAACTGGCACTTCACCCTGGACGGTCTCCAGGCATCCAGTGATCGCGTGGTGCGCTTCATGGACCGGCTGGAATTACCGAACTTGGCGCGGCGCGTGCCCGATCAGTTACACACTTCCAGCGACGGTCAGAAATTCGAGGTGCGCGTCGATTCCCTCAGCGCCAACTACTCGTTCAAATATTTTGGCAAGGAGCAGGGCTTGGCCG
This sequence comes from Acidobacteriota bacterium, assembly GCA_021828245.1. Classification (GTDB taxonomy): domain Bacteria; phylum Acidobacteriota; class Terriglobia; order UBA7540; family UBA7540; genus JAKCCV01. The sequence continues at coordinate 757 of JAKASC010000039.1, read as the reverse complement.
CCTACACCATCCGCGACGAGCGCGACCTCTTGTGGTACTCGACGGTCTTCAGCGAAATGGTCTTCGCCGTGAGCCATCTGCTGGGCTTTTCCTATATACCCCGCTTCAAAAACCTTCCGCGCCAGAGGCTCTATATCTTCAGGAACCACAAACGGGTAGACCGTTCCGCCTGGAAGATCAGGCCCGCCGGCTATGCGGATGACGAGATTGTGATTCAGCAGTGGGACGAGATCCCGCGCATGATCGCCACCATCAAGCTGAAGGAAGTGACAGCCTCGGATCTGTTCCGCCGGCTGAACTCCTACTCGAAACAGCACGCCATCTATCGGGCGTTGAAGGCCTTCGAGCAAGTCCCGAAATCGCTGTTCATCCTTCAGGTCATTGACGATCCGGTCTTGAGGCAAGCCATTGAAAAACAGATGGACCGGATCGAGCACGTGCATCGCTTTACGCGCGCCGTCTCGGTCGGCAATCCGCGCGAGTTTCTGCAGGCGGAGAGAGAAGACCAGGAGATGGAGGAAGCCTGCAAGCGGCTCATCAAGAACTGCATCATCTGCTGGAATTATCTCTACCTGTCCCCGAAGCTGGAAGAGATCAAAGGCGCCGCCGACCGAGAGGCATTTCTGTATGCCGTGGCTCACGGCTCGGCAGCCGCTTGGCGGCACCTCAACCTGCTCGGCGAGTATGATTTCTCGGACGAAAAGCTCCAAGATAGCGTCGGAATCCAGCTCCCAAAACGGCCGGCTAAATAGGGGTC
>JAKASC010000038.1 GCA_021828245.1 Acidobacteriota bacterium | reverse complement strand
CACCACGACGCCCAGAAATTCAGCACCACCACCTTGCCGCGAAAGTCGGAAAGCGCAATGGCGCCCTCGGGCACGCGAGGAAGGATAAAATTCGGAACCTTTTCGCCAATTTCAAGCGGGTGGGGCGGCGCCGGCCGCACGAGCAGCCACACGAGCGCGCCCAAAACCACTAATCCCGCCACCATTATCCCCAGCTTCGTTTTGCGCATCAGCTCAAGCTTCATTATAATCGCAGATTGACCGACACGATGGTGGAGATGCAGGAGGCAACGGGTGGGCGGGTTTCGGTCATCATTCCAGCGCGCAATGAGGAGCGCAACATCGCGCGCGTCATTGGCTCGCTGGCCGGGCAAGAGCGGCTCCTGGAAATCATTGTAGTGGATGACGCTTCCACGGATGCGACGGCCAGCGTTCTGAGCACCCTCCAACAGACAACGCCGTACCTGCGCGTCGTGCGCGTGGAGAGCCTGCCGGCCGGGTGGACCGGAAAAACCCACGCCTGCGCGCTGGGTGCCGAGGCGGCCCAAGGCGACTGGTTACTCTTCACCGATGCTGACACGGAACACCGGCCCGGCAGCCTCGGTTATTGGGTGAAGCGCGCGGAAGGCGAAGGGTGGGACATGGTGTCACTTTCGCCCGGTCAGGTGGTCCACCGATGGTGGGAAAAGGCGGTCATCCCGCGCGTGTTCGTCCAACTGGCGCGATGGTATCCTTTTGAGGAGATTTCCAATTCTGCGACGGCGCGAGCGGCAGCCAACGGACAGTATCTCCTGGTGCGGCGCGAAGTCTATCTTCGGGCGGGTGGGTTTGAAAGCGTGCGAGGGGAGATTCTGGAGGATGTGCGCTTGGCGGAGCGGCTCCAGGCGGCCGGAGCGCGAATGCTTTTTCTGCCCGGCGCCGATTGGGTGGAAACCCGCATGTACGCCACCTGGGGCGCGATGTGGGAGGGATGGACGAAAAATCTTTATTGGCTGGCGGAGGGGCGGTGGAAACGCGCGTTAGCCACGGTGACAGAAGCTTGGCTTTTGGAGGTGCTGCCGCCGGCGGGGGTGGTGGTGTTTGGGGCGATGAGCGTGGCGGCACGGCGAACCGGCCTGGCGATGATTTTGGCGGTGGGCTGCCTGTTTTTGTGGCTGGCGCGGCGGGCGCGATACGCGCGTGAACTCGCCCGGCTCGGATTTGACCGTCGCTTGGCGAATTATCAAGGCCTCGGCGGCTTGTTGATGAGCCTGCTGATGCTCTATTCTTTTTGCGCCTATCGTCTGGGCTGGCGCATCGAATGGAAAGGAAGAGCGTACGCGCCAGCCGGCACGGGGAAGCGGCCATGATTTATCTGACACGTCGAGCGGAATTCTCTGCCGCGCACTATTATCACAATCCGGATCTCTCCCCGGAAGAAAACCGTCGCCTGTTTGGCAAGTGCAACAATCCGCACGGACATGGGCACAATTACACGCTTGAAGTCACGGTGGTGGGCGAGGTGGATGCGCGGACCGGCATGATTCTGGACGTTAAGGATTTGAAAGCCGCGATCGAGAAGGAAGTGCTGGCGGCGATGGATCACCGGTTTTTGAACAAGGAAGTACCGGTGTTTGCCGAAAAGATTCCGACCACGGAAAACCTTGCCGTGGAAATCTGGCGGCGATTGGCGCCCAACCTGCCCGCCGGGCGTTTGTATCGGGTGAGGCTGTACGAAACGCCCGACCTTTACGTGGACTATTACGGAGATTGATGGTTTTCTTGACGCGGCGTTACCGGTTTTCCGCCTCGCATCGCCTGCACAATGAGGCGCTCGATGCGGAGGAGAATGCGCGGCTCTACGGCAAGTGCAACAACCCGTTTGGCCACGGGCACAACTACGCGCTCGAAGTGACCGTCGCCGGGCCGGTCGAGACCAAGACCGGCATGGTGCTGAATCTTGAAAACTTGGACCGCGCGGTGCAAGAGGAAATCCTCGCGCCGTTCGATCAGGTGAACCTCAACCTCGACGTGGAAAGTTTGCGCGGCGTGGTGCCGACAACGGAGAATCTGTGTGTGGAGATTTTTCGCCGTCTGGACTGCCGGCTGGGCGGCGCGCCGGGCGGCCCAAGGCTCGAACGGGTCCGCTTGGAGGAAACCCCGTCCAATTTCTTTGAAGTGACGCGCGAGCCGGAGGAACGCTCCGGCGCAGAAAGCGAGTTGGCATGGCGAAACAGACCTTGATGACCGACCCCGCACCCCAGCGGGACGGGCTGGCCGAGCACGTGCGGGCGATTCTGCGCCAGATCGGCGAAGACCCGGAACGCGAGGGGCTCAAGAAAACCCCGGCGCGCGTGGCCGACTCGCTGCGCTTCTTGACCAGCGGCTACACGAAGGATGTCCAAAAAATTTTGAATGGCGCCGTCTATGCCGTGGCCTACGATGAGATGGTCATCGTCAAGGACATCGAAATCTTCAGCATGTGCGAGCACCATTTGCTGCCGTTTTTTGGCCGCTGCCACGTAGCCTATGTTCCCACCAACCGAGTGATTGGCCTGAGCAAGATTCCTCGCCTGGTGGACGTGTTTGCACGCCGCCTTCAACTCCAAGAGCGATTGACCACCGAGATCGCTGAGACCATCATGCAGGCGATTCAGCCGCAAGGCGTCGGGGTGATTATAGAGGCACGGCACCTTTGCATGATTATGCGCGGCGTGGAAAAGCAAAACTCCATTGCCGTCACCTCCTCCATGCTGGGCGTCTTCCGCGACAACGAGCAAACGCGCGGGGAGTTCCTGCGCCTGATTCGTGAGCGCGGCGCGTAGCGCCATGCGTCGAACGCTGCTTCACCACGCCGCGACGTGGCGCTGGCGTCCGGCGCGGGTCAGACCACGGCCAGGAGGGCCGTGGCACGGATGCTCAACTCCGACTCGCCCCACGAGCGGCATCGCCACCGGCGCGTGGTCTCTGCTCATCGCGCCGTCTTGCCGAGCCTCGCGCACAATTCCCGCACTGATTTTCCGGCGAATGCAGGAAGGCGCTGTTCCTGGACCGCCGGGTTCTTCTTCTTTGAGGCGCCCGAGGGCTCAAAATGGTCTTGCCCTCGGCGCCATAGGGTCACAGCTTAACGGCGGAGAGTTTGAATTTTTGCAACGCAAGATTCAACCGCGGCAGCGCGGAGGTTTTCAGTTGGTTCCACGCGGCGAAATCCGAGCGCATGGCTTGGCGATCCAGGTGGAACGCCGTCATGGCGTCGGGAGTGGGCGCGGCGTCGGCGCTTTCGATGGTGTACTCGAGCTTCCCCAAGGCTCCCGCCAAATAACGCAGGCTCGTGTGGTCGGCGGAGGGGCCAAACTCTCCGGAGAAGTTTATGCCCGAGGGCCGTGGCGGGCCGAGGATGGGCCGCAACTGCCGCTCGAACGTCGCCACAACCTGCAAGGCCGCCGGGTTGTCCTTGGCGACTTTCCGGCGCAGGGCGTGAAGCTGTTTTTCAACGGCGTTGGCCTGCCGCAGCACGGGAGCCAGCCGCTCCCGCGCCGCCACGACTTGGCGATCCACGTCGAATTGTTTCTGCAAATCTGCCAGTGGCGTCTTGACGCGGGGATCCATTTTCACCACCAGGGGCTGGGTCAAGGTCTTGCCGTCCACCTTCAGTGTGACGGTGTAACGGCCGGGCACCGCCCACATGCCATAAATCTCGCCTTCATCAAAACTGTAATCCGCCGCCGGGGCCGGATAAAACAGATTCCAAACAAAGCGATGCATCCCGGCCGCGGCCGAAGGCGTGGGCCGAGGATGAACCCAGATCGGGGCGACGGTCAATTTGCCAAGGTTGACGGGGCGCGGCTTTTGGGCGCTCGAAAAACGTCCCGCCAGCCGTCCGGCCGAATCGTGAATCTCAAGGACCACGGGGCCGGTCGCTGGAGATTTGAGAAAATAATCAATGATCGCTCCAATCGGAGGGTTCTTGCCCGCCGGCTCTTCCGGGGGAAGCGGCGTGCCTTCGTCGGTCGGCGGCCGAACCCGATAGGCTACAGCCGGACGGTATAACCATGCCGTGGAGGCGGCGACGCGCGCGTCAATCTGCCGAAGCGGCGTGACATCATCCAGAATCCAGATGGAGCGCCCATGCGTCGCGGCAATCAAATCGTCGCCGTGAATCACCAGGTCGCGCACGGAGGAGACCGGAAGATTGAGCTGGAGCGATTGCCAATGCTGCCCATCGTCAAAGGAAACATACACGCCGGTTTCTGTCCCGGCGTAGAGCAGGCCGGGCCGCTTCGGGTCCTCGCGCACCACATTGACAAAGCTTCCATCGGGAATGCCGTTGGAAATCTCCTGCCAGGTTTTACCTCCGTCTTCTGTCCGATAGATGTAAGGCCGAAGGTCATCTAGACGATGGCGGTCCACGGCGGCGTAGGCTGTTTGCGCGTGGAAGTAGGAGGCCTCAATCAGCGTGACCTTGCTCCAGGGGGTTAAGGCGGGCGGGGTGACGTTCTCCCAGGTTTTCCCTCCGTCGTGCGTCACTTGAATCAGGCCATCGTCGGTTCCAATCCAAATCAGCCCGGGGTCGAGCGGCGAGGGCGCAATCGTGTAAATGACGCCCCGCCGGTTGCCGTTCGACGTGTCGCGCGCCGTGGCCGGGTCGAGATTGGGGGGAATGCCGGGATGGCGCCGCGTGAGGTCCGGACTGATAATCTTCCACGTTTTGCCGCCGTCGTCGGTCTCAAACAGCTTTTGCGAGCCAAAGTAGAGGCGATGCGGGTCCACCGGCGAGAAGACCAGCGGCAACGTCCAAGTGTAGCGCCACGCGCCCGGGTAGGCCAACGGCGGCGGAATATTGCGATCCTCGCCGGTCACCAAATTGAAGCGCGTGACCTTGGTGTGCTCGGAGCCGCCGTAAAGAATGTCAGGATGGAGCGGGTCCGGCGCGATGTACTCGCTTTCGCCGCCCGCCTCAATGGGCCGCCAATCATGGAAATTGATGCCCGCGTACAGGCTTCGGCTCGGCAGCGCCACTGAGCCCGTGTCTTGTTGCGAGGCGTAAATCCAATAAGGGAAGCGGTTGTCGGTGATGACGTGATAGAGCTGCGCCGTCGGCTGGTTGTACCAGGAACTCCACGTCTTGGCGCCGTCCAGGCTGATGACCACCCCTTGATCGCTCGCCACAATCATGCGCCGTGGGTCGTGCGGGGCAATCCACAGACTGTGATAATCGTCGCCGCCGGGCGCGCCTTTAATTGGAATAAAACTCTTGCCGCCGTTCTCGGAGCGATAAAGTGCGGTGTTGCAGATATAGACGACGTCGGCGTTTTCGGGGTCCACGGTCGCGCCGCCAAAGTACCACCCGCGCCCCCAGATGCGCGGGTCGGCGTTGATTCGCTTCCAGGTTTGGCCCGAGTCGTCCGAGCGATACAGTCCGCCTCGCTTCGCGTCCACCAGCAGGTAAATGCGTTGGGGATTGCTGGGCGCAAAGGCGATGCCCATGCGGCCCAGTCCCGCTTGCGGCAATCCGTGACCGGTGAGATGTTCCCACGTTTGCCCGTCGTCCGTGGAACGATAAAGTCCGCTGCCGGGGCCGTTCGAGGGAGGATAGACGTTCCACGGCGGCCGACGCGTTTGCCACAGCGCCGCATAGATGATGTGAGGATTGGCCGGGTCGAACGCCAAATCAATGGCTCCCGTGTTTTCATTCTTATAAAGAACCTTTTGCCAGGTTTTGCCGCCATTGGTCGAGCGAAACACGCCGCGCTCGGCGTTGGGCCCGTAAGCGTGCCCCAAGGCGGCAACAAAAACCAGATTGGGATTCCGCGGGGCCACCAGCACGCTGCCAATTTGGCGCGTGTCCGTGAGGCCGATGTGCTGCCACGTCTTTCCGCCGTCGGTGGATTTGTACATCCCATCGCCGTAGGAAATATCCGAGCGCATGTCCGCCTCGCCCGTCCCGACATAAATAATGTTCGGGTCGGAAGGCGCCACGGCAATGGCGCCGATGGAGGCAATCGGTTCTTTATCGAAGATGGGCTTCCACACGCGGCCTGCATCCGTGGTCTTCCACACGCCGCCGTCCACCGCGCCAAAATAAAACGTGTTGGGATGGCCGGGAACCCCGCAGGCCGCAAGCGCCCGCCCCCCGCGAAACGGCCCGACCAGCCGCCAGCGCATGCCGGAATAAAGCGCCGGATTGAACTCTTGGGCGACAAGAGAAATCGAGATGAACGCTAGAAAAAGACTTGCCCGAAGGATACTGATGACCGATATTTTCATGCTTTTAAGCCCCATGAGGAATTTGTAGGAGTCACCGATGACCCTCAACCTGGCAGGTTGCTGAAGAATCCGCAATTATCATGCCGAGCGAAGCGGAGCCTCCGCTCGCTGCCTCGCCGCCAAGCGTTCACTCTACGCTGCCTGAGGCACAAGCGTCAACGGCGTCGCCGTGCCACGCTTGTACTGTCAGCGCCGGCAATCAGGCGTTGGCAACGAAGGCACGGCGACGCAGTAAGGGCCGCAGGGGTTGACGGGCCGGCGCGTGGCACGGAGTTGCGCAGTGTGAAACTTTGCGGTTCTTTCCGGCGGGCACCGGCCCGAGCCGCAGAGATTGCGCCGCGCAACCGGCTCCCGACAATAATCTAACGGGGGAGGAAAAGCGGCAAAGTGGGTTTGTTGCGCTACAATGTGACCGACGAAGGGTCGAGAGCAAGGAGGGCGAATGAAGGCAAGCTGGCTGGTGGTGATGGCGAGTTTAACCGCAGGGGCGACGGCGCGGGCGGCGATTCGCCTGACGTCGCAGACGACGTTGGTCATCAGTCGGACGGAACCAGGCCCCATCGAATTGGCGGCGCGCGACCTGGAAAGCGACTGGCAAAAAGTTTTGGGGCAGCCGCTGCGCGTGGTTCATCAGCCCCAAGAGGCCGCAGCAACGACGTTGGTTATTGCATTCGAGCACGATGTGCCGCGTGGCGTAAATCGGCCGACGGGTTGGGAGAAGCTGCACATTCAGGCGATTGACCATCCATGGCCCGGGGCGGCGGCGCGGCAGGCCGTAGTGCTGACCGGCTCCGACGTGCGCGGAACCATCTATGCGATTTACCAGTTCTCCCAGCAGTTCCTGGGCGTGGATCCACTTTATTGGTGGACCGACCACGAGCCCGCTCGGCAAGCCGCCATCGAGGTGCCGGAGCATTTTACCGAAACACAAGGGCCAGCGTTCCATTATCGGGGATTCTTCATCAACGACGAAGACTTGCTGACCGGTTGGCGGCCCGGCATTCGCGACGGCGCTGATATTTCGCTCAAAACCTGGAATCGCATCTTTGAGGCCATCTTGCGCTTGAAAGGCGACATGGTGATTCCCGGAACGTGGATTTTTCCTTATGAGCCGCAAATCCGGTTGGCCATGAAAAGAGGGTTGCTCATCACCCAGCATCACGTGAATGTGCTGGGACTCGACACGTATCGCTGGCCCAACAACGTTCCGTATTCGTTCATCAGCCATCCGAAGATTTTTGAGAGCGCCCTCGAGCGATCGGTGGAGGAATATCCCAAGCGCGCGCAGATTGTTTGGAGCGTGGGCTATCGCGGCAAAAACGATTTTCCGTTTTGGATGGTGGACCCGGCGGCGCCGAAAAGCATGGCGGCGCGAGCGCAGGTGATACAGGACGCGATTGGAAAGGAAATTGAAATTCTGCGGCAGCATCACCCGCACGCTCCCATCGTGTTCAACGCCTGGGCGGAAGCCGCGAGCTTCATTCGGCAGGGGTTGCTCAAGGTTCCGCCCGGGGTGACGCTCGTGTGGCCAGACGACGGACACGGAACGCTGCAGGACCGCGGCGAAATCAAAGCCGGCGAAGGCGAGTATTATCACACGGCCATGATTGACTATCGCTCGAACCACTTCAGCGAACTCGTGCCGCTCGAAAGAATTCGCGAGGAATTGGGGCGAGCGGCGAAGGCCGGGGCGACGGAGTATTTGGTAGTGAATACGTCGAACCTGCGCCCGGTCTTAATGACCAGCCGCGCGACGATGGAACTGGCGTGGAATCCCAAACCCTGGATCGCCTCTCGACCCGACGAGAGCCGGATTTACCTCGACAAGTGGTGCCGGGAGGAATTCGGCCGACGCGCCGCGCCGATGGTTGAAAAATATTATCAAGCGTATTTCTCCGCGCCGGCCAAGTACGGACCGGCGGCGGACGACTCGATGGGCGACCAATTCTACCAAGTGATGTCGCGCTGGCTGTTGGTGGCGATGGTGAAAGGCACGCTCAACCGGCCGCTGGCGGCGTTTGGGAATCGGCCGCAACGCACGCTGGGACAAATGGCCGCCTCCATTGAAGCGCAGTGCCAAGAGGCGCGCGGGCGCTGGGAGCGGGCGCTGCGGTTGGCCGAACAGGCGCGTCCGCTGGTCGCTCGCGGGCGGCGGCGATTTTTCCAGGCTAGCGTGATGACGCAGGTGGAAATCAATCTGCACGGCAATCACATGATGGAGGACGTGGCGGCAGCGACACAAACACCCTCCTCGGCCGAGCAGCAGCGCTTGATTCGCTCCGCCGTGCGCGAAGACCTGGCGGTCGAAGCGGCGCTCCATGCGGCGGATTACGGGAAGTGGAAAGGATTTTACACGCGCGGCGATTGGCTGGAAGACGTGCCGCTGACGGTAAGCCTGGAGCGCGCTTACCTTCGCCACCTGGCAGGCCACGCGACGGATTTGAACACCATGATTCGCGCCCAGGACGGCGGCTTTGCCTATCAGATGATTACCGCCTACCAAGGGACGCAGAAGGTGCAATTCTGAGCAGACCGCGAAGTTCAGGACGGCCCCCGAACCGATGGACGGCGGCCCGTTGGCCAAGAGGCGCGCATCGTGGCCGAGCCGCCCTCAGTGGGAGAGTTCAATCGGTGTATGGCCGGCCGCGCGCAATTGGCGGTTCAGCCGCGGCACTTCCGTTCGCACCAACTCGCCCCAACGTTGCATCGCCTGAGCAAACTCCTTGGCGACGGAACCCCTCGCTTGCAGCTCGGCGGCGGTGGGTGCGGCGTCGGCGGCATCCACCGTTTCGTAGAGGTTGCTGGCATCTTCATTCACGCGCCGGAGCGTGAGCGGCGGCAGTGCCGCTGCGCCCCCGGCGCCGCGCGGCGCGACGACGAGGGCCGCCACTTTCTTTTCGACCGCGGCAACCGACGCGCGGAGCGAGCCCGACGAGCGCGCTTCGAGCTTCCGAAGCTGGCGGCGCAGCGACTGCGCTTCCGTCAGCGCCCGATCGCTTGAGGTCATCCAAGAGGCCAGTTGGACCTCCAGATGAAACATCTGGCGAAGTGCGGCTTGAGAAACATGGACGCGCGGATCCATTTTGACGACGAGCGGCACCGACAGACTTTTTCCATCTGCCAGCAGCCGCACCGTGTAGTCGCCGGGCAAGGCGCGGGGACCTTCCGGCGTGACCGGCGTGCGATGCGGCACGGCGGAAATCGGGTAGCCGCGCAGCAGCGAGAGGGGCGCGGGATAGTGCAGATTCCACACCCAGCGGTGCATTCCGGCGGTTGAAGGAAGCGCCCTCGGAATGCGAACCCAATAGAGCGGGATTTGCAACTTCTGGAGTTGGGTCTTCGTCAAGCCGGCGCGTTGCGTGCTCGAATAGCGGCGGACCAGACGGCCTTGGGAATCTAGAATGTCGAGCGTGACCGGGCCGGACGCCGGCCTCGACAGCCAGTAATCAAGGATGGCGCCCGCGGGAGGGTTTTGGCCCGTCGGCTCGTCGGGCGGAAGCGGGGTGTCCGTGTTGGTGTCGCGGCGGATGCGATAGGCCGTCTCGGGCTTGAAGAGAAAGACCGGTGAGGCCTCGACGGAGCGGGTGATTTGGCGAAGCGGCGTAATGTCATCGAGCACCCAAAACGACCGGCCGTGCGTGGCGACGATGAGATCGTTATCGTGAATCCACAGGTCGCGCATTGAAGTGTGGGGCAGATTGAGCTGCAAGGATTGCCAGCGGTCGCCGTCGTCGAAGGAGACCCACACGGAGGTTTCCGTGCCGGCAAAGAGCAAGCCCGGCCGCACCGGGTCCTCGCGCACCGTATCCACCGGGGCGTTGTCCGGCAGGCCGCGGGTGATGAGTTGCCAGGTTTTGCCGCCGTCGTGGGTGCGGTAGATGTAAGGCCGCAAATCGTCAATGCGAAAGCGGCTGATGGAAACGTAAGCCGTTTCGTCATCGAAGGGCGAGGCGGCAATTTGCGTCACCTTGCTCCACGCGATGACGCCGGGCGGGGTGACGTTCTCCCAATGCCGGCCGCCGTCGCGCGTCACCCAGACGCGGCCGTCGTCGGTGCCCGCCCAAAGCGTGTCCACGCTCTTGAACGAGGGAGCAAGCGCGTAAATCGCGCCGCGCACCGTCTGGGCGTAAGCATCTTTCGCCGCCAGCGTGCCGAGGCTGGCGGGGATGCCGGGATGCTTGCGCGTCAAATCCGGGCTGATAATTTGCCAGGAATTTCCGCCGTCGGTGGTTTTGAACACCACGTTCGCGGCGTAATAAAGAACGTGCGGATCCACTGGCGAGAAGACGATGGGCTCGGTGCGGTCGGCGCGGTATTGGGGACTCGAAAGGACGATGGGCGTGACGTTTTGGACTTGCCCCGTCACCCAATTGAATTTTGAAACCTGATTGCGCCCCGCACCATAGACGATGTTGGGATGGAGCGGGTCGGGCGCGGCGTAACCGTATTCGATGATGCCGACGGGATGCCAGTCGCGGAACGTGATTTCACCATCGTTGCCGCGGCTTTCGATGCCGACCGAGCCGCTCTCCTGCTGGCCGCCGTAAATGCGGTATGGAAATTGATTATCGGTGATGACGTGATAAAGCTGCGCGGTCGGTTGATTGTACCAACTGCTCCAGGTTTTGCCGCCGTTTACCGTGACGAGCGCGCCTTGATCGCCGACCAGCAGGATGATGTCGGGATGGTTCGGATTGATCCACATGTTCTGATAATCGTCGCCGCCGGGGGCGCCGCGCAGGGCTGTCCAGGTTTTGCCGCCGTCGGTCGAGCGCCAGGTGGCGATGCTGGTGCTGTAAACGATGTTGGGGTTTTGCGGGTCCACTTTTGGCACGGGCAAATCGCCGCCGCCAATGCGCTCGACGGGTCGCGGGTCGCGCGTCACGCGATACCAATGAGCGCCCGCGTCATCGGAGCGGTAGAACCTCAAACCGTGGCCGGATTGGTACGGGCTGGAAACGGTGGTGGCGAGTGTGGCGTAGAGGCGGCTCGGCTCGCTCGGCGCAATGGCGACGTAAGCCTGGACGATTTTCTTAGGCAAGCCTCCGGTGAGTTCGGTCCACGTGTTGCCGCCGTCGGTAGATTTGTAGATGCCACCGCCCGCGCCGCCGTAAGCGTTATTGTCTTCCCACGGCCCCTGTCGCGCCCGCCAAAGCGTGGCATAAACGATTTGCGGGTTGGCCGGGTCAATCTCCACGTCGTCGCCGCCCGTGTTCTCATCCTTGTAAAGAACCTTTTGCCACGTTTTTCCGCCGTCGGTCGTGCGGAAGATGCCGCGCTCGGGATTGGGCCCGTAAGGATGGCCGAGCACGGCAGCAAAGACTCGGTTGGGGTTGCGCGGATCCACCGCGAGCGCAGGGATTTGTTCACTGTCGCGCAAGCCCAAATAGGTCCAGGTTTTTCCGGCATCGGTGGATTTATAGATTCCGTCGCCAACGGAAAGGTCGGGGCGCTGTAAGCCCTCGCCGCTGGCCACGTAAATGATGTTCGGATCGGACGGGGCCACGGCAATCGCGCCGATGGATTGGGTGGGCTCGTGGTCAAAAATCGGCTTCCAGGTGCGACCGTAGTCGTCAGACTTCCAGACGCCACCGTCCACCGCGCCGATGTAGAAAACATTGGGCTCGCTCGGCACGCCGCAGGCGGCCCGCGTTCGTCCGCCGCGGAACGGACCCACCAATCGCCAGCGCATCCCTTGGTAAAGGCTAACTTGCTGAGCCTTCAATGAAAAGGCCATGAGCAATGAGAACAAACCTCCGAAAAGCAGAACGAAGGAACGGCTACGTCGAATCATTCCCTACCTCCCATCGCAGAATTCCGAAGATGCCCAGCATAAACCCAAAGGCAAGCCCTAGAGCAAGTTCCGTGAGCGGAAGGCTCCAAAAGATGCCGGGCTCGAGAGTGGGCCACCTTAGTGTCCTGAGTCAGAAGTTCGATGATCAACCCAAAGCCTGTTTCGCGCAAAGGCGCAAAGAGCGCGAAGGACCTACGGGAGGTCTGGCGGCTCGGAATTATTCATCCTTGTTACGACTCAGGACACAAGGTGATTCGCGGCCGAGCCGCGCGAATCTGGGGGAAACCGAAGCGTGATGCGGAAAATCAATCGCAAAAATTTTCTGAAGCCATCGGCGCGCAAGGAGCGGCGGCAGGCGTTGAGGCGATATAATGGTGGTGGAGAGTGGTTTTGTCCAAGCGCGAGAGAGCATGAATTTCACGTTGGTTTCCGATTACCAGCCGCAAGGCGATCAGGCCCAAGCCATTGAGCAATTGGTGCGGGGTTTGGAAGAGGGCCGCGCGCACCAGGTGCTGCTGGGCGTGACCGGCTCCGGGAAAACGTTCACCATGGCAAAAGTGGTGGAGCGGGTGAATCGGCCCACGCTCGTGCTGGCGCACAACAAAACGCTGGCCGCGCAGCTCTACAGTGAATTTCGCGGATTTTTCCCTCAGAACGCGGTCGAATATTTTGTCAGTTACTACGACTATTACCAGCCGGAAGCCTATCTTCCCGCCGGCGACGTTTACATTGAGAAGGAAGCCACCATCAACGACGATTTGGACAAATTGCGGATGTCCGCGACGCGGTCGCTGTTTGAACGGCGCGATTGCTTGATTGTGGCGAGCGTGAGCTGCATTTACGGCTTAGGCTCGCCGGAAGCCTATTACGGGATGTTGGTGCTGCTCGAGCCGGGGCAGAAGATCAGCCGGCAGGACTTGCTGCGACGGCTGGTGGAGATTCAGTACGAGCGGAACGACCTCGACTTCCGGCGCGGCGCGTTTCGCGTGCGCGGGGATGTGATTGAACTCTATCCCACCTACGAAGACAACGCCTACCGCATCGAGATGTGGGGCGACGAAATTGAGAAGCTGTCGCAAATAGATCCCTTGCTCGGCCACGTGAAGCAAACCCTGACGCGCCTGCCGATTTATCCCCGGACCCACTACGTGATGCCGCGCGAGCAGCGCGCCAGCGCCATCGAGAGCATTCTGGCGGAACTTGAGTGGTGGCGCGGCGAGCTCGAAAAGCAAGGCAAGCTGGTGGAAGCGCAGCGCCTGGACCAGCGGACGAAATTCGACGTCGAGATGATGAAGGAAATGGGCTACTGCCACGGCATCGAAAATTATTCCCGGCACTTTTCCGGCCGCTTGCCAGGCGAGCCGCCGCCGACGCTCTTGGACTATCTGCCGCAGGACGCCCTGATCTTTATTGACGAAAGCCATCAGACCATCCCGCAGCTTCACGGCATGTATCACGGCGACCGCTCGCGCAAGCAGACGCTGGTGGATTACGGTTTTCGGCTGCCGTCGGCGCTGGATAATCGTCCGC
>JAKASC010000037.1 GCA_021828245.1 Acidobacteriota bacterium | reverse complement strand
GATGAACTCCGCGCCCGAAAGCAGCGCGGCGCGACAACTCTCGGGATCAAGAACCGTTCCGCCGCCGATGAGGACCTTGTCGCCCATTTGCCCCGCCACGCGCTCCAGCACGCGCAAAGCGTTCGGGACCGTCATGGTGATTTCCACCACGTTCAATCCCCCGGCGACGATGGCTTCGACCGCGCGAGGGGCGTCTTCAGTTGAGGAAACCCGCACGATGGAGACCACGCCCAACTGACGAATCAAGTCCAAGGCTTTTTGTTTTGACCACGGCATGGTTGCACCTCGGGAAGAGCCGCGCGCTCCGGTGATTTTTCCCCGCCGCCGCGGGCCGCGTACAAACGCATCCGCCACGGAGCGTCGGCCCGCCGGAGGCATTAGCGCGCCACGCGCAAGCTCGCGCCCTTCAACAACCCCTCGACCTCCTGAAGCGTCGCCCAATTGAAATCGCCGGGCATGGTGTGTTTGAGCGCGCTGAAGGCGTTGCCGTACCGCACGCCGGCCTCCCAGGAATTTTTGGCGAGGCGGCCGTAGATGAATCCGGCGCTGAAGGAGTCGCCGCCGCCAATGCGGTCCACAATCTCCAGGTCGTATTTGGTGTCTTCAAAAAACTTGCCGTCCGCGTAAGCGATGGCCGTCCAAGTGTTGCGCCAGACGAGCGGATTTTCGCGCAGCGTGATGGCCACGGCCTGAAAGCGGAATTTCTCCGCCAGGCGGCGGGCGACTTCCTTGTAACTCTCACTGGAAACTTGGGTGAAGCCGCGCGCGTCGGTCTTGCCCTCGGCGCGAATTTTGAAAACGACGCTCGTGTCCTCTTCGGTGGTGATGAGCACGTCCACCCACTGCATCATCGGCTCCTGAATCGCCTGGGCCTTTTCGGGCGACCACAGCTTGCCGCGGTAGTTGAGATCATAACTGGTGGTCAGGCCGGCCTGTTTGGCGGCGCGAAGGGCTTCCTCGGTCACCGCGGCGGCGGAATCGCTGAGCGCGGGGGTGATGCCGCTGGTGTGGAACCAGCGCGTGCCCTGGAAAACCTTCTTCCAATCCACTTCGCCGGGACGAATGGCGCTGATGGCGGTGTTTCCGCGGTCGTAAAGGACGGAGCTGGCGCGCGGCGCGGCGCCGAATTCGACAAAATAAACGCCCACGCGACCGTCGTCCGACCAAACGATGCCGGAAGTGTCCACGCCGGCCTGGCGGGCGCGGTTTTGGACCAGACGCGCCAGCGAGTTTTTGGGAAGACGCGACACCCACGAGCCTTGAAGCCCCAATCGCGTTACACCCACCGCCACGTTCAGTTCGCCTCCACCGACTTGAATGTCGAAGGAACTCGCCTGCTCAATCCGCTGGAAATGCGGCGGCGCCAAGCGCACCATCGCCTCGCCAAACGTCACCACGTCCGCCATTTGCTTACCCTCCGCTCAAACTTGCTTCGCTCTTTTGCAGAAACCATTTATGTTATGGCTTTTTGCGAAAAAATTCAGCCTCTTTTCACACTTGGCGGGCAAAACGCACCGCGCTGCCGAGGGCACGACCGGCGTATGATGAAGAAATGCTGAAATGGTTGGTCATCGGCGTGGGAGACATCACGAGCAAGCGTGTGCTGCCGGCGATTCTGGCCGAGGAGCGCAGCGAGCTGGTCGGCATTGTGACGCGGGATCGAGCGAAGGCAGCGCCCTACGGCGTACCGGCTTACGCTGAGCTGGAGGACGCGCTCGAGCAATCAAAAGCCGAAGCGGTGTACGTGGCCACGCCGGTGTTCCTCCATGCGCCGCAGACCATCGCGTCGCTCCGGTCCGGACGCCACGCCCTCTGCGAGAAGCCGATGGCGATGAACCTCGTTGAAGCGCAGGCGATGGTCGAGGCGTCGCGCGCCGCGGACCGCAGACTGGGCGTGGCCTACTATCGCCGCTTCTATCCCAAGATTGTTCGCGCGCGCGAGTTGCTCGCGGCGGGCGCAATTGGCCAGCCGGTGCTCGCCTGGGCCACGTGCCATTCCTGGCTGCCGCCGAATCTCGACGCTCGCGCGTGGCTGACCGATCCTGCGCGCGCCGGCGGCGGGCCGCTGTATGATGTGGCCTCGCATCGCATTGACGTTTTCAATTTTCTGTTCGGCAAGCCGCGACGGGTGGCGGCTCAGCTTTCGAACGATGTGCACAAGCTGGCCGTGGAAGATTCGGCGACGCTGATGATCGAGTACGAAACGAAGGTTCGCGCCGTCGTGGACGTCCGCTGGAACTCGCGCGCCGGTGACGATGAGTTCCGCATTCTCGGCACCGAGGGAGAGATAGGAATGAGCCCGCTGAACGCGCCAACTCTTGTTTGGCCGGGCGGGCAAGAAGAGTTGCCAGTCGCCCGGAACGTCCACGCGCCCTTAATCAAGAATTTTGTGGGCGCCGTTCTCGACGGCGCGCCGCTTGCCTCGAGCGGCGAAACGGCGCTGGCGACGGATTGGGTGACGGCGCAAGCTGTGGCCAGCGGCTGGTGAAAGGCGTCAGAGGGTCAAAGCGCGAGGGACAACGGCCCAAGACCGGGCGACAATTTATTTTTCCGACAGCGCCGCCGGGCTCGCGCCCTCGGTGAACTCAACCGGCTTGGCCGCTCGGTCGAGATGGTTGCCACGGAGAATTATCCCGGAAGTCGTTTTTCCCCTGGCCTCAATAAAAACTGAAGTCCCGGCCGCCGCCTGACAGCCGCGAGCGAACACGTCCTGGGTGTCCTCAAGCTCGATGACGGGCGTGCCCGCGTGAGGACGATCACAGCGGAAGCCATCGAGCTCAAGGTCGCGGACCCGCTTGGTGGAAAGCGACGGGCCGCTCGCGGTCTCAATCTGAACGTCGTAGAAACCGAGGTGATGCGCGTTTTGGCAGAAAAAACCTTTGTCCGCCTCGATTTCAATATTGCTGAACGTCACCTCCTGAATCGGCATTTCAGCCAGGCCCAAGACTTCGCCCGCCACACGCGCGCCGCGCGCGGTGATGTTGGACATGTGGAAGTCGCGGAAGCGCGGCGTGCCCGCGTTGATCGGCTCCTTCTGATTCAAGCCGCCCGCGTGGCCGTAATACATGGTGAAGTAAAAGGCTTCCGGAACGTCCTGCATCACAATGTTGCTGGCCGTGACGCCCTCGACGATGCCGCCGCGCCCCCGCTTGGTCTTGATGCGAATGCCGCGGTCGGTTCCTTGAAAGACGCAATTCGAGATGGCAACGTTACGGACATCGCCGGACATTTCGCTGCCAATGGATACACCGCCGTGGCCGTGCCGCGTGGTGAGATTGGTGATGGTAATGTTTTCACACGGCTTTCCCACTTGGCGGCCAATGGCGTTTTTCCCCGCTTTGATGGCGATGCAGTCGTCGCCGACGTCAATGTGGCAATCCGAAATGTGAACGTTGCGCGAGGACTCGGGATCAATGCCGTCCGTGTTGGGGGATGGAACGGGATTGAGAATGGTCACGCCGTGGATGGTGACGGATTCGCAGAAAAGGGGATGAATGGTCCAGGCGGGAGAATGGGTCAGCGTCAGCCCTTCGATCAACACATTGCGGCAACCGATCAGCCGAATGAGCCGCGGGCGCCCAAATTTGATCTTGGCGATTTCCTCGCGCTGTTGCTCTTCGCTGAGCGGCGGAATCGGAAAGCCCCGGCGATGGTGCGCCAGCCAAAGTCGCTCCCACCAGGCGCGGCCCTGGCCGTCAATCACTCCGCGGCCGGTCAGGCTGACGTTGGTCAGGTTTTCACCGTAAATCAGCGAAGAAATTTGCCGAGTGCCGTCGGGCCAAGGGCTGGGATAAACCGGATAATCCTTGGGATCCTGACTGCCCAGAATCGTCGCGCCGGCGTCGAGGTGAAGGTTTGTGTTGTTTTCCAGGCGAACGGCGCCCGTCAAGTATTTACCGGCGGGAAACCAAACCGTTCCGCCGCCGGCTGAAGCGCAAGCGGCAATCGCGGCGTGGATGGCTTGCGTATCCATCTGTTGGCCGTCGCCCCGCGCGCCGTAGTCGCGGACATTCCACACTCCGGCGCGCCGAGCCGAGGCAGGTTCCAAACTCCGAGCTCCGAGTCGGGATGGCGCGGCCGCCATCAAACCCGCCGCCGCGGAACCTAGCAGAAAGTCGCGCCTTAATGTTTTGGTCGTCATCCGCCCACTTCCGCCTGCGGTTGGGTCAAACGGCGCTGCCACCTCGCCTTAAGGTTTCTACAGGCCAGAGTAAGCTAAGCAAATCGGCTGGAGCGCGTCAAGCCGGAGGCGCGGTGCATTCGCAGCGAAAACCATTGGCTTGACCTTGGTGCGTGGGGTGACGGTTGCCGGTCCATTCCTTCCAGCCGACATTCAACTCTTTAGCGAAAAATCCGCGCTCTGCCAACTGCAGAGCCGCCTTCGCGGAGAGCTGTCAGTCGTGGCTCCAGCAGTATGTGACGATTTCCTTATCTTTCGGCAAACTGGGAAGCAGTTGCTCCAGCTCTTCTATTGGCGCGCACCAGGCGCCCGGGATGTGCCCGTTCGTAAATGCTTCACGGCCTCGGGTATCCAACAGTACAAAGTCGTACTTGTGATCCTCGACCGCATGTAAAACATCGTTGCGCTGCTTTTGAGCGTGGAGTTTAGCCAAAAAGTAGTCGCGATTAGCGCGAATTTGCTCCGGGGTGAATGCCATAACAAGCTCCTCGAAAGAATTAGGATTGTGAATCCGTTTCAGACCCTGCCAAAATTCAGGATAGGACGCTCGCGAAAAGCTGTCAATCCAACGAGGGCGGCGGCACTGTCAACGATTCGTGTTGAAAATGCCGCTTTCGGCCGATAGCTCCAGGCTTGCAAGTCCCTCGAGGAGATCTGTAGCAAAGCTCGGCTTGGTCTGCTCTCCGCCGGTGATCACCGGCGAGCCGGTCACGTCCAAGCGCTGGCTCGTATCGCAAAGGGTCCCGCACGTGTCAAAAAGCAAATTAAGCTTTCCGGCCCGGTTCGCGGGGTTATGGCTTAAGCTGGCCAGCGTAGCCAGCGGCCACGATGTTGCGCTGCACTGCTTTCATGGCCTTTGAGCTGGGCATTCCCCTGGTCATGACGCCCTCAAAGAAGTAGCCCTTGGCCCAATTGCTGTTATCACCGCCGATGCCGAGGAGGATCGCTCCTTCCTGTCGCATAGGCTGATAGCCCTTGGGTAGAGGAATCATACCGGTGCTGGTCAGGTTTCCAGACTGAGCGTTGCCTTCGTAAATGGCGTACATGTGCTGACCGTCGTTGGCGCCCATATCGGTAACAAAGGCGGTGCCGAGGGGAACCTTGAGGTGACCGTAGATGCCGTTCTCCATGTCGAGCCCGGCGTCGGGGCTGCATGGGTTGCCGTGGCACATGATGTTGATGGCGTCCATGTGGCCCGCTTTGTTGTCGCGATTGTTCGTCTCTGCATTGCCGAAGTCGAAGCAGCACTTTTCGTTGAGATTGAGGGCGGAGGTAACCATATACACGCCCTCGGGCTGCCCGTTGACCGCTGTGCCTACAGGGGTGTCGTTGCGATAGCCCATGCCAGGTGAGATGGCGACGCCATAGACCTTGTGCCCGCCGACGGTTACGGGGAGAGCGTTGGCTACGGCGGGGATGTCGTAGCCATTGGGGCCAGGCCCGCGCGCTGCGCCGCCGGGAGGTGCGGGCGTAAGGTCGTTATGGTTGGGGGACTGGTCGTAGATTTTGGTAATGGTGCAGGTTGTGTGGGCGCAAAAGGCGTTCTGCTTGGCGGCGTTGGCGTAGCCGTCAGGAAGAAGACCGATGTTGATAGAGATCTTATCTGACTGCCGCGTGACCTCGTAAAGCGGGCCCTTGTATGCGCTGTACAGGGCGCGGGTGGTACTGTACGCAGCGACACAAGGAGTCTTGGACGCGAAGAGGTCACACGGACGAGGTCTGACCGTTTGCGCTGAAGCGACTCCGACCGCGGTGATCGCGACAGCGAAAAGAATAACTGTGGGCGGCAGGATTTTTCCGAACAACGGGTATGATTTGAGGTGCATGGCGCGCGGGTTCCTATGCTTTATCGTTTTCGCTTTCCGGCTTAACCGCCTATTATTGATAGACACGGCAGACAAGGCAAGATGTATCTCGGGGTGAGCGACATAAGAGTGAGATGGGGCCGTTTTCTCTTTTGGGGTCTTGTGCCTGGCGTATGTTTTACGCTAGGAAGAAGGGGGTCCCTTTCATCCGTTTTCGAATTACAACAACGACGTGAAGTTATCGCGGCGGAAATCAGCCAGCTCGGGGATTGACGCCCGGGCAGCGTGACGCCGACCTGGGGCCGCTAGGGCAATCTCATAACAAGCCCCATGTTTGCGCCGCCCTCCACCGGCTTGCTATGCTAAACAAGCCGTTTGCGGCTCGGAGACGCCCTCGCATGTTGAACCATTTAACCCACCTCTTGCATTTTCGCCCAGTCCTTTTCGACCTTGTGGCCATCGCCTTGATGGCCATCGCCAGCCTGCTGGTAGGTCTTGCCTTTAACCGTATTTTTCACCATTGGGTCGACAAACTCCGTGGTGGGTGGGGAGAACTATTTTTTGCCCTGCTTCAGTCACTGGCCATACCTTTGTTTTTGCTCGCCGGGCTCTCGGTGGCATTCAGTTTGGTTCATTTGCCTCCCCGCTGGCACCACATTGAGTCCAAGGTCGTGGTGGCACTGATTATCGTTGTGCTGTTTTATTTCCCGGCCAAGGTGGTCTTGCTTTTCCTTCGACGGCTACAGTTCAAGGAGCCGGGACTGGCACGGGTTGCGGCGCCAATGGCTTTCATCATCAAGGCGCTGTTTGCCCTGCTCGGCGTCATTTTGATCCTCCAAAACCTCGGAATTCAACTAACGGCAGTGTGGACCACGCTCGGCATTGGCAGCGTGGCGGTCGCGTTGGCGCTGCAGGATACGTTGACCAATTTCTTCGCGGGCTTTTACATTCTAGCCGACAGTCCCATCAACCTTGGAGATTACATTAAGCTGGATTCGGGTCAGGAAGGCTACGTGATGCACATCGGCTGGCGCTCGACGCGCATTCGCACTTTATCGAACAATATCGTCGTGCTTCCGAATTCGACACTGGCGAAGGCCGTGGTGACCAATTATTCGATTCCCGACCCCAGCATGAGCTTGACGATCCCCGTCGGCGTCGCTTACGGAACCGATCCGCACCGCGTCGAAAAGGTCTTGGTAGAAGTGGCTGAACAAGCCGTGCAAGACGGAGTTCCAGGATTGCTGGCCAACCCCAAGCCCTACGTTCGTTTGATTCCGGGCTTTGGCGATTCTTCCCTGAATTTCAGCCTCAACGTTCAAGTGGGCAAATTCACGGATCAATATTTTGTCCAGCACGAGCTCCGCAAACGAATCATCGAAAGGTTTCAAAAGGAGGGTCTCGAGTTTCCGTTCCCGACGCGCACCTTAACGCTCGACAAATCAGTTCTCGCCTTGCTCGAAGGGGCGGCTCGCCATATCCCGTCGGACTAGCCTGCCCAATGGGTGTTTGGGCCCGCGCCCATCCCTCTGAAATGCGGATCGCCATGAAGAGCTCGTGGCTGCTCCTCTTCGGGGTCTGCCTGGCCGAAGCGATTGTGCTAGACTAAAAGCATCGGGGTAGTGATGTTGGGACGCCAACCCCCGACAGGCAGTCGGAGGGGCAAGAGTTGCCGAGGCTGTTGGCATCCGCAGCTCAAGCGCCGCTGATGGCCGGCCTGGGCGGTGAAGCGCCAAGGGCGCCTTTCGATCGCCCTCGGTTGTGGTGCCGTCGAGGTGAGATCGGAGTTCGAAGGAACTACATCCATTGCAGCTCAAGGAGGAGTTATGCCGTTTTCGCTTCCAGCTTTACCCTACGCTTCCGATGCGCTCGAACCTTACATTGACAAACTCACGATGGAAATTCATCACGGCAAGCATCACGGCGGCTACGTCAATAATCTGAACAAAGCGCTCGAGTCAGCGCCTGCGTTGGCCGGAAAGAGCTTGGAAGAGCTGCTGGCCAATCAGTGCGCCATTGTTCCAGAAAACATTCGCACAGCGGTGCGCAACAATGGTGGCGGCCATGCCAACCATTCACTCTTTTGGACGCTCATGGGGCCCCATAAAGGCGGACAGCCCACGGGCAAATTAGCCGAGGCCATTAAGAGCACCTTCACCAGCTTCGACACCTTCAAGGAGAAATTCACCGCCGCTGCCACGGGACGCTTCGGCTCGGGATGGGCTTGGCTGGTGCTGGTGGGCGGCAAGCTGGAGATTTATTCGACGCCCAACCAGGACAGTCCTCTGATGGATGGGAAATATCCCGTGCTCGGACTTGATGTGTGGGAGCACGCCTATTATCTGAAGTATCAGAATAGACGGCCCGATTATATTGCGGCTTGGTGGAACGTCGTGGATTGGAACGCCGCCGATCGGCAATTCAGTCAAGCGAAGTGATTCTCTCCAGCGGCAGCGCGAACACGGCAAGGATGACGGCACGTCGCATGGTGCAAGTCACCCTGAGCCGCGCCTCCTGAAAGGCATCGCCATCGTCCGGGAGGATTCTCATAGGTTGCGCGTCCCCGTCACCACGGCTTAATCACACGCTTGAGGAGGCTGCGGCGTTTCTTCTTAGGTGTTGTGACGGAAGTTGAGGGAGCCGCTGAGGGCTTCTTTTGGGCTCCAGGGTCGGAAGCTGCCCCGCCACGCAAGGCGGTTGAGTTCACGGGTTGAGCCGCCACCGTGTTGCTCGAACCCGTGGACGATGAGGTTTGGGCCAGGACAATAGATTCTGCTGTCGAGCCCAAGATGACCGGGCCATGCCGCGTGGCGCTCAGGTTGGGGGAGCTCTCCACCACGCCGGCCAATCTACTGAGCCATCCTCGATGGGTCACATCCACCGCGTCAGCGCGCGCACGGGCCATCTCAGCCTTGGTGGGTTGAGGAATCGGCTCGTGCAGTTCCGCCAATCGCTCCTTGGCGCGCGGCGCCAGTGGGCTGAGCGGATAGAGCGTCAGGATACGGTCGTAATACGGAACAGCCGCCTTCGGCTTTTTCATCCGGTCGAAGGTTCGTGCCAAGTCCCAACACGCCACGTCGGCTTTGCTGAAGTTGGGATAGCGGGTGACAATCTCCCGAAGACGCGACAAGGCAGCAGGGTTGATGTTGTGGTCGTAATAGAATGAAGCGGTTTCAAAATCACCTTCCGCGATAACTTCCTGAACCTCCCGTAAACGTGCTTGCACTTTGGGTAGCAGAGGACTCCGGGGATACTTCTCAAGGAATCTTTTGAACTCGAGTTCCGCCAGCTTGGCATCGGTCAGGTCGCGGTCCGGCTTGTTCATCATCCGGAAA
The DNA here is from genome assembly GCA_021828245.1 of Acidobacteriota bacterium. GTDB lineage: Bacteria > Acidobacteriota > Terriglobia > UBA7540 > UBA7540 > JAKCCV01. Next base: position 4,390 of record JAKASC010000037.1, on the reverse strand, counting down.
TACGACATGGCAGCCCGGTACTGGGCCATCGGCGCCTCCGGAGCGTTGGGAAAGAACGTGATGAAATCGGAGTACTCAGCCTGCGCCTGGGTATAGCCGCTGATGCCGCCCTGCCGATAGTAAGAATCGGCAATTGCGAGTTTGGCCTTGGCCAAATATTCACTGTCAGGGTAAGTATTGAGAAGCGTCTGGAGGGTTAAACGGCCGACGGTGTACTGCCCATGGCGAATCTCGGCCATGGACTTTTCATAAAGAATCCGGTCGGGCTGCTCGTTAGGATTGGGGGGCAAATTAAGGTTGGCGTTGCGCTCAAGCAGCACACAACTGGAAAGGAAAAACACCCCCGCCACGCTGACTGCCACTCGAAGGCAGCGTTGGCTCCTGCGCATGATGCGAATCGTTTGCCTCAGAATAGCCCCTACTCCTAGGTCGTCCTTGAAGAACCAGCGACCGGATGCTCGGCAACGTGGCTCGTCGTCATCCCCCCGGCGCTTTCGCCTTGAGCGCGCCGCACTCGCCGCATCATCTCTTCAAGCACCGACTCTGGATCATGATTATTAAAGATGGCGGATCCAACCACCAGGATGTCCGCGCCCGCGTTGACCAGCGGATCCAACTCCGCCGGCCCAATCCCGCCCGCCGCGACGATTTCAAGGGGCAGTCCGCGGCGCACTGCTTCTTTGCGGGCGCTCGAAACCCTATCGGCCATACCCTCAATAAATTTCTCTTCGCCAAGCCCTGCGTCAGCCGTCAAAATGACCAGATAATCAGCGCAAGGCAACAATGGGCCCACGGCCTCGATCGAAGTCCCCGGGTTGAGGGCCAAGCCAGCCTTGCACCCGGTCGCTCGAACCTGGCGCAGCGCGCGGTGCGCATCCGGAGTCGCTTCGGCATGAATGGCCAGGCGATCCGCCCCCACCTTGGCCATATCTTCCACAAACCGCTCTGGACGCTCCACCAATAGTTCGATGCTCAAATGCAACGGCCAGGCTTTCCGCAAACTTTCAATCACCGGCTGACCCACGCTCACGTCCGGCACGAAATGCCCGTCCATAACCTGAACATGCAGCATGGAGCAGCCGGCGGCCTCGGCCAGGCTTAAAGCCTCGCCCAGCCGCGCAAAGTCTGCGGAAAGAACGGACATCGCAATCGCAGCCATGCCATGGACCGCGCAGGTCGTTCGAGCAGCCTGCGCTTTTTAGACTAGCACACCCACTTCGCTGGAAACAAACCGCATGGCCGGGGCGGTTTGGGTTCACCCGGACAAATTCAGGGTTAATCAATCCGTTCCACCTCCGCCCGCAGCGATTCCGGTTTGAGTACCCAAACCTTGCGGCCGTCCAGCCTCAAAATCCCTTCCGCTTGCAGGCGGCTCAAATTTCTTGAGACCAGCTCGCGCACGGTTCCAATTTGGGCCGCCAATTCTTGCTGGCTGACCGGGAGCGTGAATGCGATTTTCCCCGCGTGGTTTTCCCCTTGCTCCGCCATCCGCGCCAGCAGAGCTGCCAGCCGCTGCCGTACCGTGGTAAAAGAAAGTTCTTCAATGATGTTTACCAACAGCCGCAATCTTAATCCGATGACGCGCAGAATCTTCAGCGTGACTTGAGGGTGGTTCACGCAAAGCCGATGGAAGTCCGGCTTGCTGATGAACAACAACTTGGAATCTTCCACCGCGACGGCCGAGGCAGGATAATTTCCGCCGTCAAAGACCGGCAGCTCAGCCACCGAACTTCCCGCCCGCTCGAACGTCAACACCTGCTCCCGCCCGGAGGCCGAAAGCTTAAAAATCTTGACCGCTCCAGATTCCACCACGAAAAGACCGTCGCACGGTTCGCCCTCGGCGAAAACCGTCTGACCGGCAGCGTAGGTCCGAGGTCGCGCGCTTTCCGAAAGGATTGCCAATTCGCTTTCCGAGAGGTCCGCGAAAAGAGGAACCTTTTTCAGCACGGCCAGGCACCCGCGCGTCTTACGCTCCATATGCTCTATTCTACTCTCAACGGCGGCGCAAACCATGCCCTGAAGTCGGCGAGGGAGCAAGGACTTTTCGCACCGGCTATGATGGCGCGAATGGGATCCTGCGCCTGCACCGGAGATGAATCGCGCCTTGGCATATTCGAGGGCGCAGCCGTTCGCCCAGCTCCGCCGCACAATCGCCGGCGCCGTCGGTTGGAGCGCGACGGAGCTAGAGTTCTCCGCTTGAAGGAAGGATGATAATTTCCTCAACCGTGGCTCGGGGTGGCTGGAGGATTGCGCTCAGCACCACGCCGGCCACGTCCGCCGGCTGGAGCGCCTTGGAACGGGGGGGATTTTTCCCAAAAGCACCCATCATGGCCGTATCCGTCACGCCCGGCAAAATCGCCGTCACGCGGATGCCTTGCGGACGAAGCTCCTTCCGTAACACACGCGTCAGCCCTAGCGCGCCAAACTTCGATGCTGTGTAGGCAGAGCATTGGGGGAAGGCACGCGCGGCGGAAATAGAAAGAATGTTGACGATGTGGGGCGCCCTGGCTCGCACCAGCAGCGGCAGCGCCTGCTGCGTCATCAGGAACAGTGCCGTGAGATTCGTTTGGAGGTTGTTTTCCCACTCCTTCAGCGAGGTTGCAACAAAAGGCTTATAGGTGAAAACGCCGGCATTGTTGACCAGAATATCGAGTCGGTTGTGACGGCGAACGTGGCTGAAAATTCGCCGCACTCCTGCCGGTTTCCGCACGTCGGCGACGACCAATTGGGTGGCCCCGGCAAGGCTTTCCCTCGCTCGCTCCAGCGCCTTGCGGTCGCGCCCCACCAGAACGAGCGTGGCTCCTTCACGGGCCAGGGCCTGCGCAATAGCCAGGCCAATCCCGCGGCTTCCACCCGTCACCAGAGCCACTCTGCCGTCGAGCTTTTTGCCCTCGAGATAAGAACCCGAAGTTGTCATGCCGAATGAATCTTTCCCCGATGTGCTTGGAAATCAATGCCGAGATATGTCGCTTGGTTCAAGATGACACGAAGGAGCCAGTCTGACAGACGGCAACAGTCCTTCTCAGCATTTATTTAGAACTGAACGGAGAACCCGCCCCGCAAAGTTCGGTAGGCGGGGGTCAGCAAGATCGGCTTGGCGCTCATGCCGTTCAAAGGGACCGACCCTTGATCCAGGGCGTTGCGAAACTCGGCAAGAGCTTCAATGTGAGCAGGAAGGAAAGCCATGGTCGGCAGCGGTTGTCGAATCTCGACGCCCAGATAAGGTTCCATATCCGCTTGGGCCATCCCGTAGGGATCCACCAGGGTCACCGTTCCTGCCGTCAGCCAGGTATAAGACGTCACAATTTCTGTTTTGGAAAGCGGCAAGCGGGTGGTTATCCTGCCGGAAATTGCTTGCGCGCGTTCGGGGGCGAGGCGGCTGGCAATCTGGGAGGGATTGCCAAAGGGGTGTGCCAGCAAGGACGCTCTAGAATGCTTTGGGGCAAGCGCATCGCCCAAGGAATACATGACGGCGATGCTCTCATTGGCTCCGAGGCGCCGCTCGTACTCCACGCGAAGGCCGCTCGAACGGTAGTTGCCGGCATTCAAAACCACTCCCTCGCCCGAAGTATTCGGAAGATAGTTCCCCGCCATCCCCACCCAATCGCTCGGACCACCCGAGGCCCAGAGGGCGGCATTGTGAAAGAAATCCGAATACGCTGCGAGTTGAATGCGTGACTTGGTGCCCCACCGATGCTCGATCGCCGCTTCCGCGTGCTGGACGTTTTCCATGCGCACGCGGTTATTGTGGATGGTAATGCGCGGAAAGGCGCCCAGTGTATTGAGTCGCCCTACGAAGGTCTTGTTCGTCTGCGCCGGCGCTCCCACCCCAAAAGTTATGCGCGTTGATGGAGTAAACCGGTAGGCGAAGGCAAGCCGAGGTTGCACCATGCCCACATCGCTCACGGAATTCAAGTAGTCCGCTTCAAACCCCGTTGTCATCGTCAAGTTTTGGGAGAGATGACTGGTTCGCGAATAAGTCACCACCATGCCTTGCGCGCTCGCCAGGCCGCCGTGGTCGGCAGGCAGGGCAATGGCCATCCCCTGATCCAGATTCAGTTGGTGAACCGCGATGGAAATCTCCTGCGGGTCGCCCGAAATCATATTGCGCCGAAGCGCCGCCGCGAAAGACGACGCGATGGTGCCACTCGAGCCCAAAGAACCCACCACCAAAAGGTCGCTGTTCTGACTGAGGGGCCGAAGATAAGCCAGCACGCTGCCCACGCCGGGGTCCTCGGATAGTTCATCTTGACGGGCATTCCCCGGCAGGACGCCAATAAAATGCTGGCTCGGCGTGGACGGGAGGTTGGGCTTTTTTAACGAAGCCTGCTCGGCTTGCTGAAACCGGAGAACAGGACGGGTGGAGGCTGAGGTGCGCAGAATCCATTTC